>JAZODO010000060.1:0-6852 GCA_045597065.1 Acutalibacteraceae bacterium
GGCGCTAATGACGAAAATATGCCTACAACCGTTCTCTTAGAGTCTGACCTTACCGATGGCGTTATCGGTATTTTAGACCTTATGTCTAAAGGCGGCCTTATCGCTTCTAACGGAGAAGGAAGACGCCTAGTTCAACAAGGCGGTGTTTCGATAGATGGCGAAAAGGTAACCGACCCCGCTACTAAAATAACTGCCGAAAGCATTAAATGCGGCGTTGTTATTAAAAAAGGTAAAAAGGTATTCCATAAGTTCTCATTTTAATAATAAATGATAAAATCCCCATAGCAAATTGCTATGGGGATTGTTTTTATATATTTTATTATTCAGCAGCAAGATGTCCGCCTTCGATAATAGCGTTTGCAATAATGTCTGCATATTCAACGCATTTTTCTTGTTCGGTTGCTTCTATCATAATTCTAATTACGGGTTCGGTTCCGCTCATTCGAAGAAGAGCGCGACCTTCGCCGCCGATAAGACCGTTAACCTTTTCAAGTGCGGCTTGAACGTTTTCATCGTTAATAGCGTTATCTTTATTTTTAACCCTTAAGTTCTTCATATATTGAGGATAAAGTTTTAAAGGCTCAACAAGTTTAGAAAGGGTAGATTTAGTAGCGCAAACTTCTTCGGCAATCATAAGAGCGGTTAAGATACCGTCGCCTGTTGTAGCGTACTTTTTAAGAATAATATGGCCCGACTGTTCGCCACCTAAAGCGTAGTCGTTTTCTTGCATACATTCGTAAACAAATCTATCGCCAACAGTTGTTTGAACACAGTTTATGTTTGCCTTTTTAAGAGCAGAGAAAAGTCCGCTGTTGGACATAATTGTTGCAACAACTGTGTTACCTGTAAGGGTATCTCTGCCTTTAAGGCGTTTTGCCAAAAGATACATAATTCCGTCGCCATCTACAATGTTACCGTTTTCGTCAACGGCAATACAACGGTCGCAGTCGCCATCGAAAGCAAATCCTAAATCAAGGTGTTGTTCTTTAACGAGTTTGCAAATGTTTTCAATATGGGTAGAACCACAACCCTGGTTTACGTTTAAACCGTCAGGGTCGGCACCGATAACAACAGTTTGTGCGCCAAGAGCACTAAATACCGCGTTAGCGATAGTCCAAGATGCACCGTTAGCACAGTCTAAACCAATGCGAAGGTTCTTATAAGAATGAGAAGCAATTGAAATTAGGTAAGCAATATAGCGGTTTCTTCCTGCGACATAGTCTACAATGCAACCGAGTTTTTCGCGAGAGGCAAGGGGAATATCATTGCCGGAAACGCCAAGAGTTGCTAAATCGTTATCTAAATAAGCTTCGATAAGAGCGGTAGTGTTATCATCTAACTTTTCTCCATAACGGTTTATAACCTTAATTCCGTTATCGTAGAAAGGGTTGTGCGATGCAGTAATCATAATACCGCAGTCGAATCCATCTTGACGGGCTACGTATGAAACGCTTGGGGTAGTAGTTACATGTAGCATATAAGCATCGGCACCCGAAGCAGTAATACCTGCAACAATAGAATATTCGAGCATATAGCTGGAACGACGGGTATCTTTACCAATAACAATTCTCGGCTTATAACCGGGTTTAGTGTTGCCCGAAAGAGCCGAAGAAAAGTACCAACCTAAAAATCTACCAATTTTATATGCTTGCATAGAGGTAAGACCTACGTTTGCTTTGCCTCTAAATCCGTCGGTACCGAAGTATTTGTTTTTAACGGGAGCAGAAGGGTTTTTACGGTCGATAACAACGTCATCATGTAAAAGGTCGTCTGCTGAAACGCTAAATAATTCGCAAAGTAGTAATACCTTATCAATTTGGGGGAGAGCTTGGTCCATTTCCCATTTAGAAACAGACTGGCGAGAAACGCTAACTCTTTCTGCAAGTTCTTCTTGAGAAAGGTTTAAAGCGGTTCGTAAATTTTGTATTTTTTGACCAAGGGTCATTTTTACTCACACTCTTTCCAGTATAATTTATAATAGAATACATTATTTTAATAAAATCTTCTATCAACTATGCTTTGAACTTTCTCGCAACTAATGGTTGCGAGAAAACGCGTTATTACTATTATATATTACACTATTAACTCAAAAAATTCAAACAAAACTTGTCTTTTTATAAAAAATAACCCCTCAACATAGTGTTGAGGGGTTTGAATTTAGAAAGAAATTACGTTATTCATATCGTAAAGACCGGCCTTTTTACCATTCATAAAAATTGCGGCTTTAAGAGAACCGATTGCGAATACTTCTTTAGAGGTTGCGCTATGAGAAAGGGTAATAACCTCATCGTGCCCTGCGAAAATTACTTCGTGTTCGCCAACAATGTTTCCGCCACGAACCGAGTGAATACCAATTTCGTTTCTCTGTCGCTTTTCGCGTTTAGAGTGGCGGTCGTATTCATATATCATTTTATCATCGAGCGTTTTATTTATAGCTTCGGCAAGCATTATTGCAGTACCCGAAGGAGCGTCGATTTTTTGGTTATGGTGTTTTTCAACTATTTCAATATCAAAATTACCGTCGAGTACCGAAGCAGCCTTTTTAGAAAGGGCAACAAGTAGATTTATGCCAAGAGACATATTAAAGGTAAAGAAAAGGGGAATCTCTTTTGCTGCATTTTTAATTTGTTCGGTTTGTGAAGCAGAAAAACCTGTTGTTGCTAAAACTACGGGGAGATTCTTCTCTTTAGCAAAGGCTAATAGATTATCTAAAACCGAGGGGTGAGAAAAATCTATAATAACGTCTGCGGCTTCTTTAATTTCTGAAAAACTTGTGTATACAGGGTATGTACAGGTAGAATCGGTATTAAGGTCTACGCCTGCAACAATTTCAATATCGTTGCGAAGACTTGCGCAGTTGGTAATAACTCTGCCCATTTTTCCAAGGCATCCGCTTAAAATAATTTTAGTCATTTTAATCATCCTAAATTTAAACTAAGTGGCAGGAGTTACCCTGCCACCAAAATATTAAATAAGTTCAAACTTTTTAAGTTCGTTTACTAAAACGGCCTTTGTGCTTTCTTCCATAGGAGTTAAGGGAAGGCGTACAGGACCCATTTCCATACCCATAAGATTCATAGCTTCTTTACAGGGAATGGGGTTTACTTCAATAAATAAAGCATCGATAAGAGAAGATAATTGAATTTGCATTGTTGCAGCGCCTTCAAGGTCGCCAACAAACATTTTATCGCAAAGTTCAACAGTTTCTTTAGGCATAACGTTAGATAAAACAGAAATTACGCCTTTGCCGCCAAGAGCCATAATAGGAACGATTTGGTCATCGTTGCCCGAATAGATATCGAGTTTATCGCCGCAAAGAAGACGGGTTTTAACAACGCTTGAAATATCGCCGTTTGCTTCTTTAATAGCAACAATGTTTTCAACATCGGCAAGTTTAGCGTAGGTTTCCGGTTTAATGTTAACCCCGGTTCTTGAGGGAACGTTATAAAGTATAATAGGGAGAGAAACGCGCTCTGCAATATACTTATAATGAGCCACAAGGCCGTTTTGTGTAGCTTTGTTGTAGTAAGGGGTAACAATTAAAAGTGCGTCGGCACCGGCCTTTTCGGCTTCAATTGCGAGGTCGGCCGCACAAGCGGTATCGTTACTTCCTGCGCCGGCAATAATTTTAATTCTTCCTTTAGCACATTCGATAGCAAAGCTGATAACTTTCGAATGTTCTTCAAGGGTCATAGTAGCGGATTCACCGGTAGTACCGCAAATTACAAGAGCAGGAACTCCGGCTTCGATTTGTTCATCAATAAGGGTTCTTAAACGGTCGAAGTTAACCGAACCGTCTTCCCTCATAGGGGTTACGAGAGCGGTTGCAACGCCTTCAAAAATAGTGTTTTTCATTATACAAAACCTCTTATAAAATTAGTCCATATAACCTTGAACGCAAAGTAGTTCAGCAAGTAGAACTGCGCCGCCTGCAGCACCGCGAAGGGTGTTGTGAGAAAGGCAAACAAACTTGTAGTCGTATTGGCTGTCTTCGCGAAGACGACCAATAGAAACTGCCATACCGCCTTCGAGTTCACGGTTAAGTTTGGTTTGGGGCATATTGTCTTCTACAAAGTAGTTAAGGAATTGTTTGGGAGCGCTGGGAAGGTTAAATTCTTGGGGAGCGCCCGAGAATTCCTTCCATTTAGCAAGAATTTCTTCTTTAGTAGGTTTCTTATCAAAACTTACGAATACAGCAGCCATGTGTCCGTCGGAAACGGGAACGCGTAGGCATTGAGCGGTAAACTTGGGAGAATCGGCGCAAACAATTTTATCGCCTTCAACCTTACCCCAAATTTTAAGGGGTTCTTTTTCGCTCTTTTCTTCTTCGCCGCCAATAAAGGGGATTACGTTATCTACCATTTCGGGCCAACGTTCAAAGGTTTTACCTGCGCCCGAAATTGCTTGGTAGGTACAAACTAAAACTTTATTTACGCCAAACTCATCTAGAGGGTAGAGGGCGGGAACGTAAGACTGAAGAGAACAGTTAGATTTAACGGCTACGAAACCTTTTTTGGTTCCAAGGCGTTTTCTTTGTGCTTCGATAATAGCGGTGTGGTCAGAGTTGATTTCGGGAATAACCATAGGAACGTCGTCAGTAAAACGATGAGCGCTATTGTTAGAAACAACGGGACATTCAAGTTTAGCATAAGCTTCTTCTAAAGCCTTGATTTCGTCTTTTTTCATATCAACTGCGCAGAAAACGAAGTCTACCTGACTAGCAACTTTTTCCATATCGGCAACAGCGTCTAAAACGAGCATACCTTTAAGTTTTTCGGGAACGGGTTTGGTCATAGCCCAACGACCGCCTAAAGCTTCTTCGTAGGTTTTGCCGGCACTTCTGCCACTAGCGGCAAGAACCTTTACGTTAAACCAAGGGTGGTCGGCAAGTAAAAGTGCAAATCTTTGGCCAACCATACCGGTAGCGCCAATAATTCCAACTTTGTATTTTTTCACAAAAATCACATTCCTTCCGTTTGGGGAAATTATTTAAAATTTAGTGTTGAATAAAAATTGACAATTATATATAATATACTTGTTCAAACTTATAAAACCATCATAGTTAAATATAACATTCGTAGGTATGTTTGTCAAATATATTTTATGCTAAACTATTTTAACTTGTGAACCTTGGAGTTGTGCAAAATTATGAAAACAAGTGATTTTTTCTATAATTTACCCGAAGAACTTATAGCTCAAACCCCTATTGAGCCCAGAAACGCTTCTCGTTTAATGGTTTTGAGCCGCGAAAACGGTAATATTACACATACCGGGTTTTCTTCTCTTTTTAACTTTTTAAAGCCCGGCGATACCCTAATTTTAAATAATACTCGCGTTCTTCCTGCCAGAATTTACGGCTTAAAGGAAGAAACAGGCGCCAGGGTTGAGTTTTTGCTGCTTAAAAACCTTGGTAATAATATGTGGGAATCGCTTGCAGGTCCCGGTAGAAAGGCTAAACCCGGTACTTGCTTTAAGTTTAGCGAAAATCTTTCTTGTACCGTGTTAGATTCTACTCCTGAAGGCAACAGAATTATCAAATTTAGCTGTAACGGCGAGTTTTATTCGCTTTTAGATGAGGTTGGTCAAATGCCGCTGCCTCACTATATAACCGAAGAACTTAAAAATAAAGAACGTTATCAAACCGTTTATTCTAAAGAACTTGGTTCGGCCGCGGCCCCTACTGCTGGGCTTCATTTTACCGACCAAATGCTTTTAGAGCTTAAAGAAAAAGGAATAAATATAGGTTACGTAACCCTTCATGTTGGGCTTGGAACCTTTCGCCCCGTTAAGGCCGAAGATATTAAAGACCATAAGATGCACTGCGAACATTATATGATTCCAAAAGAAACGGCCGACCTTATAAATAAAACTAAAAAAGAGGGCGGTAGAGTAATTTGCGTTGGAACAACAAGCTGCCGAACCCTTGAAAGTGCTGCTTCTGCCTTTGGTGAGATTAAGGAATGTAGCGGCGATACCGAAATATTTATTTATCCGGGTTATGAGTTTAAATGTATGGATGCTCTTATTACAAATTTTCACTTGCCCGAAAGCACTTTAATTATGTTAGTATCTGCCTTTGCGGGTTATGAAAATACAATGAACGCTTATAATACCGCCGTTGCTGAAAAGTATAGATTTTTCAGCTTTGGTGACGCTATGTTAATTATTTAGGAGATAAAATGAACAAATCAAAATTCACGCTACTTAAAACCGAAGGAAAGGCAAGAAGAGCCACCTTTGAAACCGTTCACGGAACGGTTCAAACCCCCGCTTTTATGAACGTTGCAACCTGTGCAGCTATAAAGGGCGGCGTTTCGGCCGAAGACCTTAAAGAACTTCATTGTCAGGTAATGCTTTCTAATACCTACCATCTTCACGTTCGCCCGGGCGACCAAGTTGTTAGAGAGTGTGGCGGACTTCATAAATTTACTACTTGGGAAGGTCCTATTTTAACCGATAGTGGCGGATTTCAGGTATTTTCTCTAGCTTCTCTTCGAAAAATTAAAGAAGAGGGCGTAACCTTTTCTTCCCATGTAGACGGTAGAAAAATCTTTATGGGGCCCGAAGAAAGTATGCAAATTCAGTCAAATCTTGGCTCTACCATTGCTATGGCTTTTGACGAATGTGTAGAAAATCCTGCCGAATATAACTACGCTAAAGAATCTTGCGCAAGAACCACTCGATGGCTTAAACGCTGTAAGGTTAAAATGGATGAACTTAATTCTTTACCCGATACAGTAAATAAAAAACAAATGCTCTTTGGTATAAATCAGGGCTGCACCTATTCCGACCTCAGAATAGAACATATGAAGGAAATTGCCGAGCTCGATTTAGATGGTTACGCTATTGGCG
>JAZODO010000061.1:0-2096 GCA_045597065.1 Acutalibacteraceae bacterium
AAATGAATTTGCTGCGGACAAACTGAATGAAATTTACTTAGTTAGAAGTGAAAAAAACTTTTTAACAATACTAAGAGATTCGGTTTTATCTATTATTCCGTTTTACATATTTTTGTTTATTTGCGGCACATCGGTTATAGGAGCCGCAATCACGCCGATGATGTTACTTTATAAGGGGTTCATTTACGGTTTGTTGTCGGGATATTTATATTCAGCCTTTAAACTCGAAGGTATTATGTTTTCGGCCTTTATTCTTTTACCGGTAACTATTGTTTCGGTATTTGGGTTATTACTGCTTGCGAAAGAATCTATTTCTTTTTCGTACTTAATGGCAGGAATTTGTATTAAATCAAATAAGCCATTAAATCTATATACTAACTTTAAAAGCTTTTGTATAAACAGTGGGCTAATCTTAATTCTTGGGTTGTTTGCTGTTTTACTCGATGTTGGATTATCAACTTTATTTGTTGGTTATTTTAATTTTTAGAAAGGATGTTATTATGCAGGACTTCATTTTGTCTTTTGAAAACTATTTGACAAATGAAAAGAAGTGTTCGAAAAATACGCTCGAATCCTATCTTAGGGATGTTGGGCAATTTTCTACATACTGCAGAATTAACGGCCTTAAAAATCTATCTCAAGTAGACACCTCGGTTATTGAGCGTTATTTCGAATATTTAAAAGTTTTAGGAAAATCTGATTGTACAGTAACCCGTGTTGCAGCTTCGCTTCGTTGTTATTTTACCTATTTAACAAAAAATGAGTTTTGCAATGAAAATCCGGTAATTAAGGTTAAAAAAAGAAGCGTTGAAAAGAAACTTCCCGAAATTTTAACCGGTAAAGAAGTTTTAGCTCTTTTAGCTCAACCCTCCGGTTCTGATTATAAAAGTATTAGAGATAAAGCTATGCTTGAACTTCTTTATGCTACCGGCATAAAGGTTTCTGAGCTTGTTGAACTTAAGGTTAGCGATATAAATCTTCAAATAGGCATTTTAAGCCTTATGGGAGCTAAAAACGAACGAATAATACCTATTTACCCAGCCGCAATAAAAACGCTTCAGTCTTACATATTTAGCGTTAGACCGGCAATAGTTAGCGACCTTGCCGAAGAACGATTGTTTACTAATATGAGCGGACAACCGTTATCTAGACAAGGTTTCTGGAAGATTGTTAAATTTTACGCCGATAAAACTAAAATTAAAAAAGATATAACCCCCCACACCTTACGCCATTCCTTTGCGGCGCATCTTCTTGAAAATGGAGCAGAACTTAAAGATATAAAAGATATGTTAGGACATGCTGATATATCTACTACCCAAGTATATGCGCAACTTATGAAAAATAAATACACAAAAGATTATAAAAAATTCCATCCGTTGGCAAAATAACCGCTTGTTTGCAGAATTTATTTGCACAAGCGGTTTTTTAGAGGTTCTTATGAAAATTTGTTACCCCAGTTTTTACGAAAAGTTTGTTTGTAGCGCGTCTGAATGTAAAGATACTTGCTGTAAATATTGGCAGGTGGAACTTGATGCGCCTTCAAAAATCAAATATGAAACAATAATTAGAAGTAATAATGATATAGGATTTGAGCTTAAAAAGGCAATTAAGGGCAATACTTTTAGAAACGTTAAAGATTCTTGCTGGTTTTTAAATGACTGCGGACTTTGCAGTTTGTATTTGGCGACTGACCACGATACATTACCAAGAACTTGCCGCCTTTATCCGCGCTTTATAAATAATTTTGGTGGTTACGAAGAAAGAGGGCTTTCTTTTTCGTGTGAGGTTGCTGCTGAAATTATCGTAAATAATGAGTTTATTTTAAAAAGTGTTGAAAATGATGAACCTATAACAGAATATACAACCGTTAATGCAGATGTTTTTTATACCGTAAAAGAAATAAGAGATAAAATATTAAATTATGTTAGGCTTTATAACGGAACTCTCGAAAATCTATTAAATAGCTTATTAGATTACGCAAAAACGGTAGGGCAACATATAAACTCAAATGAATATGAGAAAGCATTAGAGGTTAAAATTAAGCACACAACTAATATGGAATGTGTTCTGAATAATAACGATTTTACAAATATTAT
>JAZODO010000062.1:0-6278 GCA_045597065.1 Acutalibacteraceae bacterium
ATGGAAGAGGTGGCCTCGTCAAGGACCAGAATAGGCGCTTTGGAAAGGGCGGCTCTCGCGATATTAAGAAGTTGGCGCTGACCTTGCGAAAGGTTAGAACCGTCGCCCGTAATCATAGTGTCATAACCGTTTTCAAGCCTTGTGATAAAGGAGTGTGCACTAGCGGTTTTAGCGGCCGCAATAACCTCTTCATCGGTTGCATCAAGTCGGCCATATCTAATATTTTCCATAACCGTACCTGTAAACAAATGGGTGTCTTGAAGTACCATAGCAATATTCTTTCTTAAAATATCGCGTGGGTAGTCTTTTATGTCTACGCCGTCTATAACAATGCTTCCGCTTTTAATGTCGTAAAAGCGGTTTAATAGGTTGGTAATGGTTGTTTTTCCTGCCCCCGTAGAACCAACAAAGGCGATTTTCTGGCCTGGGCGCGCATAAAGGGAAATATTTTTAAGAACAAGTTTGTCGGGGTTGTAACCGAAGCTTACGTCTTTTAGTTCAACGTGGCCCTTAATTTCGGTATGATTTTTAGATTCTTCGCTATCGATAGGTTCAGGGTCCATATCCATAACCGAAAATACACGTTCTGCGCCTGCAAGCGCCGAGAAAATAGCCGTCATCTGCATAGAAATTTGGTTTATCGGCATATTAAAGTGTCGGGTATAGTTAGCAAAAACAGTTAAACCGCCGGGGGTAAATCCGCTTGTAATCATCATAATACCGCCAACACCGATAGTAATGCCGTAACTAATCATACTAACGTTATGGGTAACCGGGCCCATAATTCCGCCAAAGAATTGCGCCTTAAATTGCTTATCTCGCATATCGTTGTTTAAAAGTTCAAATTCTTCGACAGAGGTGTCCTCGTGGTTAAATACCTTTATAACCTTTTGGCCCGTAACGGTTTCTTCTATATAACCGTTTACAGCGCCAAGAGCGGCTTGCTGTCCGGCATAATATTTTCTCGAAGCTTTACCTATCATAATTCCGCAATATGTGAAAATAGGAATAAAGAAAATGGTAATTAGTGTTAAAATCCAGTTGGTTGTAACCATAAAGAAAAGGGTACCAATAATTGTTACCGCGCCCGAAAATAATGCCGTTACCGAATTGTTAAGCATCATATCAAGATTATCAATATCGTTTGTAAAACGGCTCATAATTTCGCCCGTAGGATTACTGTCAAAGTATTTTACGGGTAGAGTTTGAACCTTGCAGAAAAGTTCATTTCTAATTTTCTCAAGGGTGTTTTGGGTAATCGAAAGCATAATTCTTGCTTGTAAATAGGAAGATAAAATGCCAACGAAATAAACAATTCCTAAAAAGAAAATTGCGCTTAAAACGTAGGTTAGTATTTCGGCAAAACGGCCTTCAGCCATAAAACCCGAAATTAAGGGCAGCTTTGTTATGGACTCAATTACTTTGTCCATATATACCGCCATAATACCGTCTTTCGCTTCGGTAGCAACTCTGCCAATACGGTTAATAATTGGGAGTAGAGTAAATGAACCTATAAGCGAGGTAACGGTGCTGGTTACCATACAAAGTAAAACTAAAATAAGTTTAGGAAGGTGGGGTTTAAAATAGGCGAGCAACCTAAAAATAGTTTGCTTTGTGTTTTTAGGTTTTCCTCCCATTCTGGCGCCGTGGTGTCCGCCTCTGCCTGGTCCCGGAGGAGGACCAACAGGGCGTTTTTCATTAGTTTTTCCCATAGAGGAATATTGCTTTTGCAGTTCGGTTAAACTTCTTCCGGCCATGCCTTATTCCTCCTTATTATCAATTTGCGAATAATAAATTTCGCCGTATTCGGTACAATTTTCAAGTAGCTCGTCGTGGGAGCCAATGCCTGTGATTTTGCCTTCGTTCATAACAATAATTGTGTCGCATTCTTTAACCGAAGAAATACGTTGTGCAATTATTATTTTAGTAGAGTCGGCAAGTTCTTCTTTAAAGGCTTTTCTAATAGCCTTTTCGGTCGCGGTATCAACCGCGCTTGTAGAGTCGTCCAGTATTAAAATTTTAGGTTTTTTAAGAAGCGCTCTCGCGATACATATGCGTTGTTTTTGTCCGCCCGAAACGTTAACGCCGCCCTGTTCTAAAACGGTTTCATAACCGTCTTTAAAGCTTGTTATAAATCCGTGAGCCTGAGCAAATCGGGCAACCCTTTCTAGGTCTTGGTCGGTAGCGGATTCGTCGCCCCAACGAAGGTTGTCTTCAATAGTACCCGAAAATAGTACGTTCTTTTGAAGTACCATTCCAACCCCTTCGCGAAGGTTATAAAGGGAATAATCTTTAACATTTACTCCGTCTACTAATATTTCGCCACAGTCGGTATCATAAAGGCGGGGAATCATAGAAACAAGGGTTGTTTTACCGCAACCGGTAGAACCAATAATGCCTACCGTGCTTCCTGCCGAAATAGTAAGGTTAATATTATCCAGTACGCTTTCTTCGCTATGTTTATAATAGCGGAAAGAAACGTTTTTAAACTGGATTTCGCCCTTTAAAACCTTTTTATCGGGGTTTTGTGCAAAGGTGTCGTTAAGGTCGAGCTTTTCGTCTAAAACTTCCTTAATTCGTTTACTCGAAGCCATGGCTCTTGAAGAGGCCATAAGCATCATAGTAACCATCATAAGCGAAGATAAAATTTGTGTAACGTAGGTAATAAAGGCTGAAAGTTCGCCAATTTGCATTCCGCCAACAGTGCCCGATTCGCCAAGAACAATGTTAGCGCCAAACCAAAGAATAGCAAGTGTGGTTACGTTCATAAACAAGGTCATAACAGGCCCCATAAATATCATAACCTTCATAGCCGACATACCTGCGGCTTTAAGATTTTTATTAACCCCTACAAACTTTTCGGTTTCGTAAGATTCTCTAACAAACGATTTAACAACCCTAACGTTAGTAAGATTTTCTTGAACGGTGTTATTAAGGGCGTCTATTTTAACCTGCATTTTTGCAAAGCGAGGGAAACCTTTCGAAATAATAAATAGTATCGAAGCAAGCATTAAGGGTACGGTTACTAAAAGAACTAACGAAAGGTCGGGTCGCATTGTAACCGCCATAATAATTGCGCCTACAAACATACCCGGAGAACGAAGGAACATTCTAAGGAGCATGTTTACAAAATTTTGAAGCTGTGTAACGTCGTTGGTAAGGCGGGTTACAAGAGAACCGGTAGAAAATTTATCGATATTAGCAAACGAAAACTTTTGAACCTTTTTAAAAATATCTTCTCTAAGGTCGGTTGCAAAGTTTACCGAAGCCTTTGCGCCAAAATATGCTCCGCCAACACCGCCTACCATCATAATAAGAGCGGTTAATATCATAAGTCCTGCGGTACCAACGCTCCCGCCAACAGTAAGGCTTCCGCTTTCTGCGCCATCTATTACAATTGCCAAATATTTTGGCATTAAAACTTCTCCTATAACCTCAATAATCATACAAAGAGGCCCTAGTATAAAATAGGGGAGATAGGGTTTTACATATTTAAACCAACGTTTCATTCTATTCTTCCTTTCCCGAAAGGTCTTTAAGGTTTAAAATAACCTTATCAAGCAGTGCTGTAAGGGTTGCTCTTTCTTCTTCGGTAATTCCTAAAAAAGCCTTTTCGTCGGTTTCTTCAAAAACTTTACGCGAATATAAAACAATCTCTTTGCCCTTTTCTGTAATACTTATTTTATTAAAACGATTATCGTCTTTATTTAAGTTGCGCTCAATATAGCCGCCGCACTCAAGTTTTTTAAGGCTAACCGCAACGGCAGCAGGACTTATCTCAAAATGTTTTGCAATATCTTTTTGAGAAAGCTCACTATCACTATTATATAGGTGCATAAGAATCATGTTCTGACTTTTATGAACCCCTACATTATTAAGTTTGTTTTCAATAGCTTTTCGGTGCATTCGGCCTATACACATAAACTTGTGTTGAATAGCCCTAGACGAAAGGGGATTTCTTTCCAAACCTTATTCCTCCAATAATTAAAAAGTTAACAATTAACACATTAACTATTATATTTTACTCTTCACGGAAAGTCAATAAATAAATCTCCATAATAAATATGCATTATTTTACCCCTAAAATATGAATAAATATGAATATTATTCAAAAAACACTTGCATTTTATGAATAGAATGGTATAATTAGGGTACAAAATTTGTTTTCTTGAGGAGGAAAACTGTTATGAAAAAACTTATTGCAATGCTATTAGCTCTTGTTTTTGTTTTCTCTTTTGCGGGTTGCGGAGAGAAAACTACCGCAGAAGTTCTTGAAATCAACCTTACCGAAGAACAATATGCTTTCGGTGTTGATAAAAACCAACCCGAACTACTTGCTAGCGTAAACACTTTTATCGATTCCATTATGAAAGACGGTACCTTCGATACCATTTGCGACAAATACTTTGGTGACGGCGAAAAAACCGGCGTTACCTCTGCTGTTGAAGACGCTTCTAAAGACCAACTCTTAGTTGCTACCAACGCTCAGTTCGCTCCCTTCGAATATAAAGAAGGCGATTTATACTACGGTATCGATATGGAAATCGCAAAACTTCTTGCCGATTACCTCAACATGGAACTCGTTATTAAAGACATGGAATTCGACGCTGTTTGCCTTTCTGTAGGTCAACATAAGAGCGATATCGCTATGGCTGGTCTTACCATTAGCGAAGACAGAAAAGAATACGTAACCTTCTCCGATTCTTACTATACCGCTAACCAACGCGTTATCGTTAAATCGGGCGATGAAACCTTTAAAGATTGCGAAACTACCGAAGATGTAGAAGCTATTCTTAAAGGCTTCGATACCACTACTAAAATCGGTTATCAAAACGGTACTACCGGTCAACTTTATGTTGAAGGCGATGCTGACTGGGGCTTCGACGGTTATAACGTTACCGGCGTAGGTTACGGAAGCGGCGCTCTTGCAGTTCAAGATATGCTTAACGGAAACGTTGATTTCGTTATTATCGACTCCGACCCTGCTAAGTTTATCACCGAAGCTATTAACGCTGTAGCTTAAACTTTATAAATTATTATTTCGCAATAACCCTACCGTTCGGTGGGGCTATTGCCTTGTTTAAAGGGAATTTTTTATGGGAAATTTCGGCGCTAAAATAGACAGATTTTTAGAAATTTTTATCGATGCTAACGGCTATAAAACCGTTTTAGAAGGCTTAGGAAATACTATTAGAATTGCAGTTATTGGCCTTATTATTGGTATATTTATAGGTACTCTTATTGCAACCGTTCGTGTTATTCCTAAATATAAGGTTATGCCAAGAGTGCTTAACGCTATTTGTAGTTTTTACGTAGCCTTTTTTAGAGGAACTCCTATGGTGGTTCAGCTTCTACTTTCGTACTATGTTGCTCTTCCGCTTATGGGAATAAATTTACCTTCTGTAACAGTTGCTACCCTAGTATTTGGCTTAAATTCGGGCGCATACATTTCGGAAATTATGCGCGGAGGAATTCTATCAGTAGACCCCGGTCAAATGGAAGGCGGCCGCGCTATGGGTCTTACCTTTTCGAAAACTATGTTGGCTATTGTTATACCCCAAGCAATTAAGAACATTCTACCTACCCTAGGTAACGAGTTTATAACCCTTATTAAAGAAACTTCAATAGTAAGTTTCGTTGGTGCGCTCGACCTTTACGTAGCCTTTAACCGAATTGGTTCTAACAGTTACGAATTTATGGTGCCCTATCTTGTAATGGCGGTTATCTATATCGTACTTGTTCTTTTAATTAGCTTACTTGTTAAAATTATGGAAAGGAGCCTGAGAAAGAGTGATAGAAGTCATTAACCTTAATAAATCTTTTGGAAACTTAAATGTTTTAAAAGATGTTAGTATTACTATTAAAGAAGGCGAAAAGGTTGTAGTTATCGGTCCTTCAGGTTCCGGAAAATCTACCTTTTTGCGTTGCCTAAATTGTATGGAAGACCCAACTTCGGGTAACATTATTTTCCACGGTGTAGATATTGCCGACCCAAAGGTAAATATAAATGTTCACCGCCAAAAAATGGGAATGGTGTTCCAACACTTTAATCTTTTTAGCAACAAAACTGTTTTGCAAAACATAATGTTAGCACCCGTTTATGTTGAAAAGAAAAAAATGGCTAAACTTCGTAGAAAAAATCCCGAAAATCTTCCTATTAAAACAACCGCTCAAATTAAGGCCGAAGCTAAAGAAAACGCTATGGCTCTTTTAAAGAGAATCGGGCTCGAAGATAAGGCTAACGAATACCCATCTCGTCTTTCGGGCGGTCAAAAACA
>JAZODO010000063.1:0-6422 GCA_045597065.1 Acutalibacteraceae bacterium
TATCGGTAAGACCGACAAATTGACCCGAAGCGGTAGTAATAAAGTATTTAAACATCCAACCCGCAACACAGGTATAGAACATCATTAAAATTACTAGGCCTGAGAGCATTCCAACCCCGTGAAGATGCCATTTAGTGCCCTTAGGTTCGAGCGGTTTATAAAGGTCGATAGGGCTTTTTTGAGCGGCGCGACCCATTGCGAATTCCATTGTCATAATGGGAACGCCTAAAACAATTAGGAAAATAGCGTAAAGTAAAACAAAAATTCCCCCGCCGTATTCCCCTACCATCCAAGGAAATTTCCAAACGTTTCCAATTCCTATGGCACAACCAGCACTAAGCAAAATAAAACCTAAGCGCGAACCAAGTCTTTCTCGTTGCATAACCTCTCCTAAAACAAAAAAATTTTCAACCTACATATTTTACCACAACCGTTTAAACTTTTCTACTGTTTTATTAAATAATTATTGCTTTTTGTATTTATTAACATTATACTAAAATTTAGAGTATGTATATTAGGTGTAAAAAATGGAGAATAATTTTAACATTAAAAAGATTGCCGAAATAAAAAACGGCTTTTCTGACAAGTTTGGAATTCCTAGGCAAAGCGGCCTTTGCAATTCGGTAAAGGCGCAAATTGTTTTTGAACCTGAATACAGAGTTAAAGAAGCTTTCCGAGAGTTGGAAGGCTTTTCGCACATTTGGATTATTTGGCAGTTTAGCCGCGCAGCCGATAAAGATTGGAGCCCAACCGTTAGGCCCCCAAGGCTAGGCGGAAACAAGCGAATTGGCGTTTTCGCAACACGCTCCCCTTTTAGACCAAACGCATTAGGCCTTTCTTGCGTAAAGCTTGAAAGCATAGAATTCAGCGAAACTTTAGGCCCGGTATTAAACGTTTTAGGAGCCGACCTTTTAGACGGTACTCCTATTTACGATATTAAGCCTTATATCCCTTACGCCGATTGCAAACCCGACGCAACCGAAGGTTTTACAGGCTCCGCGCAACGAATTTACTTAGAGGTTTATATTCCGGACAACCTTAAAAACACACTAGACAAAGTTTTTTTAGAAAATATAACCGAAATTATTAAAGAAGACCCACGACCTGCATACCAAAACGACCCCGAACGAATTTATAAACTGGATTTTAACGGTTATACAGTTTCGTTTAAAGTTAAAGACACAACCGCTTATTTATTAGAGGTTAGTAAGGAGAAATAATGAAAGAGCTTTTAACCCTTTTTGGACTTTTCTTTAAAATAGGTATTATGACCTTTGGCGGCGGATACGCTATGCTACCGAACCTGGAACGCGAACTTGTTACCAAACGCGGATACGTTACGTTAGAAGAAATTATGGACTATTTTGCCGTAGGTCAATGCACGCCCGGAATAATTGCCGTAAACACCGCAACCTTTATTGGTTTTAAAAGAAAGGGCATTTTAGGCGGAATTTTTGCAACGGTTGGTGTTGTTACCCCATCAGTTATAATTATTACCGCGCTTGCATCTATTCTTGGACTTATTGCCGATAGCCAAATTGCGGCACACGCATTTAGCGGCATTTCGGTTGCCGTTTGCGCTTTAATTGTTCACGCTATTTTAAAACTGGTTAAAACGGGAATTAAAGACGCGCTTACGGTAACGCTTGCGGTTGCTGCTTTTTGCGCTTCTGCTGTTTTTGAAGTTTCGCCTATTATAATTATTATTGCTTCGGCCGTTTTAGGCGTTATAGCAAAATATTTGATTGAAAAAATAAAGGCTAAAAAGGAGGAAGTAAAATGAGTTACTTGCTTCTTTTTTGGGAGTTTTTAAAAACAGGCCTTTTTGCTGTTGGCGGCGGCCTTGCTACGATACCCTTTTTAACCGAAATGGCCGAAAAATACCCTTGGTTCACTACCGAAGAACTTTCTAATATGATAGCCGTTTCGGAATCTACCCCGGGCCCTATCGGAATAAATATGGCAACCTATGTAGGCTATACCGTAGGCGCAGGAGAAAACGGAATTTTAGGCGGTATTTTAGGTTCTTTAATCGCAACCTTTGGCCTAGTTCTTCCAAGCCTTATAATTATTATGATTATTGCAGGATTTTTAAACAAATTCAGCCAAAACACACTTGTTAAAAACACCTTTTACTGTTTAAGACCTACCGTTATAGGGCTACTTGCTGTATCGCTCCTTTTAATGATTCTACCCCTTTTCATAAACGGTTTAGGTAGCACATTTTTTGAAATTGTAAATATTAAAGCCATTATACTCTTTGGCCTTTTACTATTTGGAATTATTAAGTTTAACAAACACCCCATTATTTATATTGCACTAGGCGCGATAATTGGAATTATATTTAAATTTTAGGAGTTTTAAATGAACTATTTTGCCGATATAGCAATTATTGGCGGCGGCGCTTCGGGGCTTGCCGCAGCAATAACCGCTAAAAGAAAATCGCCACATTTAGAGGTTTATATTTTTGAAGCTCTCGACCGAGTTGGTAAAAAACTTATCACTACCGGAAACGGCCGTTGTAACATTACTAATAAAAATCTTTCGGCTACCCATTTTCACGGAGAAGATTCTAACTTTTCGAGCGAAGTATTTTCCCTTTGCGAAAACGAAAAAATTGTAAATTTTTTCGACTTAATCGGCGTACCCTTTGTTTTTGAAGGAGATAAAGCCTTCCCCGCTTCGCTTCAAGCTTCTTCGGTTGTAGACTGTTTAAGATTTGAATGCGACCGAATTGGGGTTAAAACCATTTGCGGCACTAAGATTACCGATATTAAATTTGGTTCGCCCTTTAAACTTTCTTTCGACGGCGGAAGCGTTACAGCTAAAACCGTTATTGCCGCAACCGGATTATATTCGGGCGGAGAAAAGCTTGGAAGCGACGGCAGTTTTTACAGAATTTTAAAAAACCACGGCTTTAAAACGGTTAAAATTACCCCCTCTATTGTTCAAGTTAAAACCGAAACCGATTTTGTAAAACAACTTAAAGGCATTAAAACCGACGCTAAAGCTACCCTACTTAAAAATAATAAAGAGATAAAAAGCCAATTTGGTGAAGTTCTCTTTTGCGATTACGGACTTTCGGGCCCCGCTATTATGAACATATCTCGCGAAGCATTTAGAACCGAAGTAGATTTTGAAATTGCGCTAGACCTATTCCCTAATCTTTCTTTAGAAGAGGTTATCGGTAACATAACTTTAAGGGCTAAAACCCTAATAGACCGAAACCTAGATGAATTTTTTACAGGTATGTTAAACAAACGTTTAGGACAGGTTGTTTTAAAATATTCCGGTTTTAAACTTTCCGACAACGCTAGTGTTATAGATACCGTAGGGGCTAAAAAAATCGCTTTAACACTTAAATGCTTTAAATTTAAGGTTACGGGTAATACCGGATTTTTAAATTCCCAAGTTAGCGCTGGCGGAATTTCTACAAGCGAATTTTCGGCTAAAACCCTTATGTCGAAAAAACACAAAGGATTTTTCGCAACAGGCGAACTCCTTGATATAGACGGCGACTGTGGCGGATTTAATCTTGCCTTTGCTTGGGCGAGCGGTATTGTTGCAGCCGAGTCGGCTACTCGCTTATTAGGTGAAACATAATGATACTTGTAAATAACCTTAAACTATCGCTTAACACCGATTTTAATAACCTTTTAGCCGAACTTAAAAAACATAACTCCTTTAAAAAGGTTAACCTTAAAAGCGCAACACTTTTTAGAAAATCGGTAGATGCAAGGCGTAAAGATAACGTACACTTTTGTTGTTCTGTACTTATAGAGGTTTTCGAAAACGAAAACTCCGCTATTAAAAAGATTAAAGACGCCCAAATTTATAACCCAAAGCCTTATGAATATAAAGTTCTTAACAACAAACCTTCTTTAAGACCTGTTGTTATAGGTTTTGGTCCTGCCGGTATTTTTGCCGCATATACGCTTGCGAAAGCCGGGGCTTGTCCTATTGTTATTGAACGCGGAAAAGATATCGAGTCGCGTACTAATGATGTAAATGAGTTTTGGAACGGAGGCAAACTAAACCCCGAATCTAACGTTCAGTTTGGTGAGGGCGGAGCCGGCACATTTTCTGACGGAAAACTCACTACCGGAATTAAAGACCTACGCACTAGAGAAGTTTTAAAGGTTTTTTTCGAAAACGGAGCGCAAAAAGATATTTTAACCGACTCTAAACCGCATATTGGCACCGATATTTTAGCTATAGTTATTAAAAACATTAGAAACGAAATTATTCGCCTAGGCGGAGAAATTAGGTTTGAAAGCAAACTCGGTAGCCTAAATTTTAGCGGAGATAAACTTATATCGGCCGAAATTTCTTCCTTAAACGGAAATTATGTTTTAGAATGTTCTCATCTTGTTTTGGCTATTGGCCATTCGGCAAGAGATACCTTTTATATGTTAAAAGAAAAAGGCGTTGAAATGATTAAAAAGCCTTTTGCTGTTGGTATGAGAATAGAACATAGTCAAATCGAGCTTAACAATTTTTTATATGGCAATTTTGCTAACCACCCCGCTCTTGGCAGCGCAGATTATAAACTTGCCGTTCATTTAGATTCGGGCCGAGGCGTTTATACCTTTTGTATGTGTCCGGGGGGTATGGTTGTAAACGCTTCCAGCGAAGAAGGCGGTATTGCGGTTAATGGAATGAGCTATTCTTCAAGAAATGGCGAAAACGCTAACAGCGCCCTTTTAACCGAAGTTTTACCAAGCGACCTTGGCGACGAACTGCTCTCAGGGGTAGAACTTCAAAGAGAAATTGAAAAGGCCGCTTATAATGTTAGCGGTGGTAAAGGGGTTCCTACCCAAACAGTAGGCGATTATCTTTATAACGATAATACTTTACCTAGCGTTACGCCAACTATTAAACCCGAACCTGTATATACCGATATTTCTAAAATTTTTCCCCCATTTATTAACTCGGCTTTAAAAGAAGGTATTCCCCTTCTTTCTAAAAAGATTTGCGGTTTTAGTGGAGGTTCGGTACTTATTGCGCCCGAAACGAGAAGTTCTTCTCCCGTTCGTATTGTAAGGGGCGAAAATTTTAATTCGGTTAGCATTTCAGGCCTTTACCCCTGTGGTGAAGGGGCCGGCTACGCAGGCGGAATTATGTCGGCCGCGGTAGACGGAATTAAGTGTGCCGAAGCTATACTTGATAATTTAAACATTTAATTTATAATTTTAACCTTAAAAAATTATGTTAAAAGGCATAAAAACCTTTATTTTTTAGGGCCATTAATAGTTAGATGTTCCAAAATATTAAAAAAGTTGTAAAATATCGTTAAAAATTAAACGAAGTTCTTGCAAAATTTTAAGTTTTAGGTTACAATATATAGGCAAAATTATTTTAGGAGGAATATTCCAATGGTTAAAGTTGCAATTAACGGATTCGGCCGTATCGGTCGTCTTGCTTTCCGTCAAATGTTCGGTGCTGAAGGCTACGATGTAGTAGCTATCAACGACCTTACCAAACCCTCTATGCTTGCTCATCTTTTAAAGTATGACACCGCACAGGGCGGCTACTGTGGTAAAGTTGGCGAAGGCCTTCACACTGTAGAGGCTGATGACGAAGCAGGTACTATCACTGTTGACGGCAAAACCCTCAAAATCTATGCTGAAAAAGATGCTAAGGACCTTCCCTGGGGCGAACTCGATATCGATGTAGTTCTCGAATGCACCGGTTTCTACTGCTCTAAGGACAAGAGCCAAGCTCACATTGATGCAGGCGCTAAAAAGGTTGTTATTTCTGCTCCCGCAGGCAACGACCTCAAGACCGTTGTATTCAGCGTTAACGAAGATACTCTTACCGCTGATGACACCATCATCTCTGCCGCTTCCTGCACCACCAACTGCCTTGCTCCCATGGCAAAAGCTCTTAACGATTATGCTCCTATCCAGAGCGGTATCATGAGCACCATTCACGCTTACACCGGCGACCAAATGATTCTCGACGGCCCCCACAGAAAGGGCGACCTTCGTCGTGCACGCGCAGGCGCTGCAAACATCGTTCCCAACTCTACCGGTGCTGCTAAGGCTATCGGCCTTGTAATTCCCGAACTCAACGGCAAACTTATCGGTTCTGCTCAACGTGTTCCCGTTGCTACCGGTTCTACCACCATCCTTACCGCAGTTGTTAAGGGTGACGACGTTACCAAGGAAGGCATCAACGCTGCTATGAAGGCTGCTGCTTCCGAGTCCTTCGGCTACAACGAAGATCAGATCGTTTCCTCCGACGTTATCGGCATGAGATACGGTTCTCTCTTCGATGCTACCCAGACCATGGTTGCTCCTATCGGTGAAGGTCTCTACCAGGTACAGGTTGTTTCCTGGTACGACAACGAGAACTCCTACACCAGCCAGATGGTTAGAACCATCAAGTACTTTGCAGAGCTTGCATAAGTAAATATGTTT
>JAZODO010000064.1:0-1789 GCA_045597065.1 Acutalibacteraceae bacterium
ACAAATCTTATAATATTATAATATACATTTAAGAGAAATTCAACCCAAATTTAAAAAAATAGCTATAAAAAATAAAAAAACGGCTCATTTGAGCCGTTTTAAATGTTATAGAGTAATTTCGTAGCCGCCTACAGGGCGAATTTTAAGAATGTAACAAGTATCTTTACCAAATACCTTTTCAATCATAGCCTTATATTCATCGATTAAATCGTTAGGAATAAAGCATTGAATAGTACCGGCAAAACCGCCGCCGTGAACACGGCAAGCTCCCCTACCCTTTAAAAATCTTTCGGTAAGAGCAAGGCCTAAGCAAAGACCTTGTTCGTTTACAGCAGAAACAGAATAAGTGTTTTGCAGATATTTATAAGAAGAATCGCCTGATTCATTTATAAGGCGTAAGAATTCTTTAAAATCGCCATTTTGAAGAGCAGCTTTTTCGGCTGCTGCGCGTTCATCTTCGGCAAAGAAATGAATTGCGCGAAGAACTGCTCTATCGCCACATTTTTCTTTTACGGCGGCAATATTGTTAAAGAAATCTTCAGGATTTACATCGCGAAGGAAGTCTTTATTAAAGAAATTACTTACATCGCGACATTCAACAGTAATATCGGCATAATCTTGGGTTAAATTAGCGTGATTTCCTCCGGTATTTACAACGCAAAGTACATGTTCGTGAGAAGAAAGGTCAAAATTAACCTTCTCTACAACAGGTTTAGTAACATCTTTAAAATCAATCGCAGTAAATCCGCCTAAAGCGCTTGCAGACTGGTCAAGTAGACCGCAAGGCTTGCCGAAATATACGCTTTCAGCTTGTTGAGAAATTTTAGCAATTTCAACAGGGTCGATTCTGCCATCATTAAACAAATAGTTCATTGTTGTACCAATAAATACTTCAAAAGCAGCAGATGATGAAAGACCGGAACCTTTTAAAACATTATTGGTAGTGTACGCATCGAAACCGTTAACGTTATGACCATTTTTCTTAAAGTTTGCGCACATACCGCGAATTAGCGCAGAAGCTCTTCCGAATTCAGATTTATTTACCTCTAAATCGATAAGAGATATATTATCTTGTTCGTAGCCTTCTGATTTTATTCTAACAATACCATCATTATTAGGGGCAACAATGCCAATAATATCCAGGTCAACGCTTCCTGCAATTACGCGGCCGTGTTGATGGTCGGTATGATTTCCTCCAACCTCTGTACGGCCGGGAGCAGAAAAAATTCTAATGTTATCGCGGTCGCCAAAAATATCTACAAAATTATTAACAGCTTTAATAAAACGATTTCTTGCAGTTTCAACATCTTGATATAAAAGAGCAAATTGTTCGTCTAGCGTACCGTCGGAAATAAGTTTAATAATATTATCTCTGTTCAAAAGATTCACCTCAGTTATTTAGAAACTATTTCAAGAGTATCGCGTGCGATTAGGAGTTCTTCGTTGGTAGGAACAACCCAAACTTGAACCTTAGAATCGTCGGTAGAAATTTTAACTTCTTTACCGCTATTTTCGTTGTTTTCAAGGTCTAAGGTAAAGCCTAAGAATTCAAGCATTTGACAAATATATTTTCTTGAACGACGTTCGTTTTCGCCTATACCACCGGTAAATACAATTGCATCTACGCCACCAAGTGCTGCTGCATAAGAGCCAACATATTTTGCAACTTGATAGTTTTGCATTTCGAATGCAAGTTGAGCACGGTGGTTACCTGATTCCCCTGCAGCGATAACATCACGGCTATCGTTAGAAATTCCGGAAATGCCAAGAAGACCTGATTTTTTGTTTA
>JAZODO010000065.1:0-2252 GCA_045597065.1 Acutalibacteraceae bacterium
AGTTTTGTAACCGAAAATTTTGTTCTACCTGCGAAGCCTGAAACCCGCAGTAATACTTTGTGTCTTACAAGGGTAAAGGCAAGTAAATAGGGCAAAATTTGGTTCCAAAACCGATTTCGTCCCTAATCGCAACTCCCTAAACTTGGGCTTTTATTTTTTATTGACAATTTATGGTTTTGTTGCTATTATAGTAACAGATATTTAGGGAGTAGTTAGCGCCTTTTGGCGTTACATTAGTCGTCATCACGTGGGTTTTGTCCCACCGGTTAATGTATTAAATAACGAGACTATTATTGTATGTTTTCGCGTACAATAATAGTCTCTGTTTTATTTTGGAGGTAATTATGATAGAACAACTTTTATCGTCCCACTTTTTAGTGCCATATGTGGTGCTTGTAGTAGCCTTTTTTGCCCTTATTAAAGGCGCCGATATGTTTGTAGACGGTGCGGCTTCTATGGCGCGAAAACTTGGCGTTTCTCCTGCAATAATCGGTCTTACAATAGTTGCTATGGGTACAAGCGCTCCCGAAGCAGCGGTAAGCATTTCGGCATCCGTGTCGGGCGCTAACGAAATCGCGCTCGGAAACGTTATAGGCTCTAACCTTTTTAACCTACTTGTTGTGCTCGGCTTTTGTATGCTTATAACAAAGGTTCCTACCACTAAAGAAATTCTCCGCCGCGACTACCCCTGGAACCTTCTTGCAACCGTTGCAGTAGTTATTATGGTGGCCTTCTTTGGTCTCTCAAACGGCCCCGCTATCGGTAGGGTAGAAGGTATTGTCCTTTTAGTTCTTTTCGTTTCTTATATGGCCTATGTTATTTATAAAACAATTAAGAACCGTATTCCTGCCGACGAAAGCGAAATTGCCAACGTTTCTTGGCCTAAAAGCATTATTTTTCTGCTGGTTGGTATAGTTTTAATCGTAGTAGGCGGCGACCTCGTTGTAGATAGTGCCTCTAAAATTGCTTCAGACCTTGGTATGAGCGAAATGCTAATAGGCCTTACAATCGTTGCTTGCGGAACTTCTCTTCCCGAACTTGTAACCTCTATTGTAGCCGCCAAAAAGGGCGAATGTGATATGGCTATCGGTAACGTTGTAGGTTCTAATATGTTTAACCTGCTCTTTATTTTAGGTATGGCTGCAACCATTAACCCTATCGAAGTAAGTTTCGCTTCGGGCATTTTAATCGATGCTATACTTCTTTTAGGCTTTACCGTTTTAATGTACCTCTTCTCGCTTCACGGAACAAAACTCCAAAAAAGCAAGGGTGCCGTTTCGGTAACACTTTATGTAATTTATCTTGCATATATTATTTTAAGAGCTTACGGTAAAATTTAAAACTTTATATTTTGGGTGTGGTGTGGTATAATCGAGTTCGAGGTGATAAGCTTGAAAATCTTAACCTTTATTTTAGAACTTCTCGACACCCGTATAAATGCTCCTAAAATGCTTGGCGGTTTTCATATTTTATGGCTTTTTATTACCGCTGCTGCTACTATACTTCTTTGCCGTTATTTTCGCGAAGAAAGGTATATTGATAAGGTGGTTTTTATAACTTCGGTTACGGCTATTGTGCTCGAAGTGTATAAACAAATTAACTATACCTTTTCGGTGCAAGACGGCGTAATAGTAGCCGACTATCAATGGTACGCTTTTCCGTTTCAGTTTTGCTCAATGCCTATGTATGTAGGGCTACTGGCGAGTTTACTCAAAAAAGGTAGGGTAAAAAACGCGCTCTACGCCTTTTTAGGAACTTATGGTTTGTTTGCAGGCCTTTGTGTAATGATTTATCCTAACGACGTATTTTGTAGTATTTTGGGAATAAATATTCAAACCATGATTTGCCATGGCTCTATGGTTGCTATCGGCATATATTTGCTTTATAGTGGCAGGGTAAAACCGGCTCATAAAACGGCTTTAAAGGCAATGGCTGTATTTGCAATAGCGGTAGGTACTGCTGCTATTTTAAATGAACTTGCCTTTTTAGTGGGTATAGTTCCAACCGAAACCTTTAATATGTTTTTCATAAGTCCCCACTGCGAACCCTCGCTCCCGGTATATAGTTTGGTTCAGTCCGTTGTACCGTTCCCGTTTTGCTTAATAATTTATATATTGGCTTTTTCTCTTGCGGCCTATATAATTTTACTCGTTTCAATGCTTATTAAAAAAACGTTCTCTAAAAAACAAAGTATAACCTATACCGAAAAAGAACTTTTAAATTCTAATAAATAATAATAAAGGTAGTATGAA
>JAZODO010000066.1:0-1502 GCA_045597065.1 Acutalibacteraceae bacterium
TGTCTTTAATATAGCACATATTATACAATTTGTCAACCCTTTTGTGAATAATTTTTGTGAAAAATAAATATTTTTTTAAAATATTGACTATCTTTTTTATATATGATATAATTATATTTGGACGTGGTTAAAATGTTTAAAACCTTAAATACTAGCGAAATTGAATATATTTATAATACCTTTATGGTAAAAGACTTTCCGCCCGATGAGTTAAAACCTTTAAAATTACTGCTTAAAATGGTTGAAAACGGGCTTTGCACCTACTATGCGCTGTTTAGCGGCCAAGAGGTGCTTTCTTATTTTGGTCTTTGTGTTAAAGGCGGCTATGCTTTGGTCGACTATTTGGCTGTAAACCCCAACTATCGTGGTCAGGGAATAGGAACTAAAACCCTAACCTACCTAAAACAAGCGGCAAAAAACAATATTATTTTAATAGAATGTGAAGATACTGCCGCTGCTCCTAATTCGGCCGAACTTTCTATCCGAAATCGCAGAATAGCCTTTTATGAAAGGGCTGGGTTTAAACTGTGTGGCGTTAAATCTAAACTTTTTGGGGTAGACTATCAGCTTTTAACCTATCCCGAAAACGCCAAAAATCCTAAAGAGGGTTATAAAACCGTTTACCTTTCTATGCTTGGGAAAGATTTATACAATAAAAATATGATATTATAAAAACTCCATTCAAAAGAATGGAGTTTTAATTTTAATTTTCTGTAATTTTTCTTGCAACGTGAACGCCGCTTGCCGAAGCGTGAGAAAGTGAATGGGTAATACCGCTTCCGTCGCCAATAACGTATAGTCCCTTGTGTCGGGTTTCAAGGTTTTCGTCTACGGTTACTTCCATATTATAGAACTTAACCTCTACGCCATAAAGTAGAGTATCATCGTTAGCGGTACCGGGGGCAACCTTGTCGAGCGCATAAATCATTTCAATAATACCGTCTAGAATACGCTTTGGTAAAACAAGGCTTAAGTCGCCCGGCGTAGCATTTAATGTTGGGGTAATAAAGGCTTCGTCTATTCTGCTTTGGGTAGAACGTTTACCTCTAATAAGGTCGCCAAAACGTTGAACAATTACTCCGCCGCCTAACATATTGCTAAGTCTTGCAATGCTTTCGCCGTATCCGTTTGAGTCCTTAAACGGCTCGGAAAAATGCTTGGCAACCAATAGTGCAAAATTGGTGTTTTCTGTTTGTTTTTTAGGATCTTCATAACTATGCCCGTTAACTGTGATAATGCCGTTTGTGTTTTCATTTACTACAGCGCCTTTAGGATTCATGCAGAATGTTCGTACTTTATCACCATATTTTTCGGTACGATATACGATTTTACTTTCGTATAATTCATCGGTCAGGTGCGCAAATACAGCAGCAGGTAATTCAACACGAACACCAATGTCAACACGGTTAGATTGTGTGGGGATTTCAAGTTCTTTACAAACTTGTTCCATCCATTTACTGCCGCTTCTTCCGACAGAAATGATGCAATCTTTGCACGTATAC
>JAZODO010000067.1:0-3026 GCA_045597065.1 Acutalibacteraceae bacterium
AGGTTATAAACCGATATAACGGTTTTACCCACTTAAAATGTCGCCTAGAAACAGGCCGAACCCACCAAATTAGGGTACATATGGCCTTTTTAGGCCACCCTGTTGCAGGTGATGATGTTTATGGTCCTAAAAAGGTTATTAAAGAACTTTCGGGACAATGTCTTCACGCTAAAACGGTAGGTTTTGTTCATCCAAACGGAGAATATATGCAGTTTTCGTCCGACCTACCCGATTATTTTAAAAACTTTCTTTCTAAACTTGAAAGGAAATAAAATGGAAATTTTTAAAAATTGTTTACTTGCTGCCGATGTTGACGGAACCTTGGTCGGTGGTGGCAAAATTGCCGACAGAAATATTAAGGCTATTAAATATTTTCGCGAAAATGGTGGCGTATTTGCTCTTTCAACAGGTCGTGGCGCAGCTGCGCTCGGCCAGGTGTTTAACCTAATGGACAAATCACTTGTAGGGCCATCTATTGTGTTAAACGGCGGTATGATTTATGACCACGCAGAAGACAAGGTTGTCTATGCTAAAGAACTTTCTAACCGCTCTAAAGAAAACGCTCTAACCGTTTGCAAAAGGCTTCCATCCGTTGGGGTAGAGGTTCATTCAAATACAAATGTTTTTGTTTTAGCCGCAAACGATATCGTTTGGTTTCATGGAAAGTATGAGATGCTAAACCAAATAGAAACGACCTTCGACCAAATTAAAAACGAACCTTGGCATAAGGTTTTATATTGTTGTGCATCTGATGCCGAAAGAGAAGCGCTATCGGCTCTTTTAGACGAAATAGACAATAATGAAAGTTCCTTTGTTTGCACCCGACTGGGCTTTGAAACGGGCGAACATATTTATTATGAACAACTGCCTAAAGGTATGTCTAAAGCGGTTGGCGTTAGAGAACTTGCTAAAATTTTAAACACTAAAAAGGGTGGAATTTTCGCAATAGGCGATTATTATAACGATGTAGAAATGTTAGAGTTTGCCGACATTTCGGGAACTACAAGCCAAGCCCCTGACGATATAAAAGAACTTGTTAATTTTGTCGGCGGACCCTGCAATAAGGGCGCAGTAGCCGATTTTATAGAATATCTTAAAGCGGAGGTACAAAAATGAACGCTGCAAAGAAAAAAGAATTACAAATAGCGGCATCAAAAATCAGAAGAGGAATTATCGATGGTGTACATTCTGCAAAAGCAGGTCATCCGGGTGGTTCGCTTTCTATAGCAGATGTGCTTGCATATTTATATTTCGACAAAATGAATATCGACCCTGCTAATCCCAAAATGGAAGGTCGCGACCGTATGGTTCTTTCTAAAGGTCATGCTGCTCCGGCTTTATATTCTGCCCTTGCAAACAGAGGTTTCTTCCCCGTAGAAGAACTTTTAACCCTTCGCCATACCGGTGCTCGTCTCCAAGGCCATCCCGATATGAAACACATCCCAGGTGTAGATATGTCTTCGGGCTCTTTAGGTCAGGGAATTTCTTGTGCTGTGGGAATGGCTCTTTCGGCTAAACATTTTGGCGAAACCTACCGTGTATATACAATTTTAGGCGACGGCGAATGTGAAGAAGGCCAAGTTTGGGAAGCTGCAATGTTTGCCGCTAATAAAGGTCTTTCTAACCTTACCGCATTTGTAGATTTTAATAACCTCCAAATCGACGGAACTTGCGACGAAGTAAACTCTCCCGCTCCGCTCGATAAGAAGTTTGAAGCATTCGGTTGGAACGCAATTATTATCGACGGTCATAACCTTGAAGAAATTGAAGCCGCAGTACTCGCTGCCGAAAAGGTTACCGATAAACCTACTGCTATTATTATGAATACCGTAAAAGGTAAGGGCGTTTCCTTTATGGAAAACGTTTGCGGTTGGCATGGCAAGGCCCCCGGCGATGAAGACTACGCTATCGCAGTAAAAGAGCTCGAAGCCGAGCTTGCTAAGCTTATGTAAGGAGGTTTTAAAAATGGCAGATGTTAAAAAAATTGCTACAAGAGACGCCTACGGTGCCGCTCTTGTTGATTTAGGAAAAGAACGCGAAGATTTTATTGTTATGGATGCCGATTTAGCCGAAGCAACCAAAACAGGTGCCTTTAAAAAAGCCTTCCCCGAAAGATTTTATGATTGTGGTATTGCCGAAGGTAATATGATGAGTATTGCTGCCGGTATTGCCGCAACAGGCAAAAAGGTTTTTGCAAGTAGTTTTGCAATGTTCGCTGCAGGTCGTGCTTTCGAACAAATTAGAAACTCTATTGGTTACCCTCACCTAAACGTTATTATCGGTGCTACCCACGCGGGCATCTCGGTTGGAGAAGACGGTGCTACCCACCAATGCTGCGAAGATATCGGCATTATGCGTACCATCCCCGGTATGACAATTATCAACCCTGCCGACTATACCGAAGCTTATATGGCAGTTAAGGCTGCTATCGAACATAACGGCCCCGTTTATATGCGTTTTGGCCGCCTTGCCGTTCCCGTTGTATTCGACGAAAACTATACCTTCGAAATCGGTAAGGGCGTTGAACTTAAAGAGGGAACCGACGTTACCATTATTGCTACAGGTCTTATGGTTGCCGAAGCGCTCGAAGCCTATGAACTTTTAAAGGCCGAAGGCATTTCTGCAAGAATTATCAACATGGCAACAATTAAACCTCTCGATACCGAAATCGTTCTTAAAGCCGCTAAAGAAACAGGCGTAATCGTCACTGCCGAAGAACATAGCGTAATCGGCGGACTTGGTTCTGCCGTTTCGGAATACCTTTCTGAAGTTTACCCAACAACCGTTTTAAAACTCGGCGTAAACGATACCTTTGGTATGTCCGGCCCTGCAAACGAACTTCTCGATAAGTTCGGCCTTCGCGCAAAAGATATTGCCGCAAAAGCTAAAGAAGCTCTTGCCCTTAAAAAATAATAAAAAACGGATATGCGGTTAGCATATCCGTTTTTATTTAAAAATCAAAACCGACTCGCTGTTGCGAGTCGGTTTTTTGGTGCCGCTAATCGGACTTGAACCGATACGGTATC
>JAZODO010000068.1:0-5995 GCA_045597065.1 Acutalibacteraceae bacterium
TCAATAGCATATTTTATTGCTTCTACGCGATTTTCAATAACGATATAGGGAGTTTTGCTGTCTTTCATTCCTACTAAAATATCGTTAATAATTTCTTTTGGGTCTTCGCTACGAGGATTATCACTTGTAACTATAACAAAATCGGAAATTTTAGAGGCGATAGAACCCATTATAGGGCGCTTTGTTGCATCTCGGTCGCCACCGCAACCAAATAAACAAACAAGCCTGCCTCTTTTAAGTTCACTAAATGTTGAAAGAATATTTGAAAGGCCATCCGGAGTGTGAGCATAGTCGATAATAACGGTATAATCTTTTCCGGTTGGAACAACTTCAGCTCTGCCCTTAACGCCGTTTAGGTTTTCAAGCGCTAATGCAATTTCGTTTATAGAGAATCCAAGTTCAATAGCGCAAACAGCCGCACAAAGAGAATTGTAAACCGAGAATTTACCGCCGGTTTTAAGTTTTAAACGTTGAATCGTATAGTCCCCTACCATTTCATATTCAATGCCATCGGGTTTCATGTTTATTCCGTTAGCAGAATAGGTTGCGTTTCGGTCTAAAGCACCGTAGGTTAAGGTTTTACAATTTAGGTTTTCTATAATCTTTTTGCCGTAAGAGTCGTCGATATTTATTACAGCAGTTTTACACATACCAAAAAGTTTACTCTTCGCAAGTAGGTAGTTTTCCATAGTTTTATGGTAATCTAAATGGTCTTGAGTAAGGTTTGTAAATGCAGCAACTTCAAAGTCTAGTCCGTAAATTCTCTTTTGGTCGAGCGCGTGAGATGAGGCTTCCATAATTACATACTCACAACCTGCATCGCGCATTTGGGCAAATAGTTTGTTAAGGCCATAAGCATCGGGTGTTGTGTTAGTAGCTTCTATAGACTCGTTACCAATCATGTTTTGGATTGTTCCTATAACGCCCGTTTTATAGCCTTTTGATTCTATTATAGTTTTTAGCATATAGGTAATAGACGTTTTACCGTTAGTACCTGTAACGCCAATAAGTTTAAAGTTTTTAGAAGGGTTGCCGAAAAAGTTTGCCGACATTATTGCGTAAGCCTTATGAGTATCTGAAACCAAAAATTCATTTGGCGCGCCTGTTGGCTTTTCGGCAATAATAACGCTGGCTCCGGCTAGTGCGGCATCCTTAGCGTATTTATGGCCATCGAGAGTAAAACCGTCTATACATACAAACGCAAAACCTTCTTGAACCTTACGGGAATCGCAGGTTATATCTTTTACTTCTATGTTTAAAAGTTCTTGCGGAACGTTTGGCAACAAATCTTTTAACAGCATTGCTTTATCCTTTCAAAACTAATCGGTTGTTGATTCATCTCTAAAATATATGGTAATTGTAGTTCCAACCGAAACTTCATTTCCGTTTGAAACGCTTTGGTCATAGGCTTTTGTTCCACTAGCGGTTGACACATTACCTGAAAACTTAACATTAAGACCAAGTTCAGAAGCCTTAGCCGTTACTTCGCTTTGGGTAAGGCCAATAAAGTTTGGAACCGTTACGGTAGTTTTAAGGGTTTCCTCTTCTTCGGTGTAAACAATAACCGTACCGCCCTTATTTAAGGTTTCGCCGTATGCAGGAAGTTGACCTCTGACAGAACTGCCAGAACCTACTACGCTAATATTTAACCCTACGGCACTAAGCGCAGATTTTGCTTCGGAAACGGTTTTTCCGGTAATATCAGGGATTTTAACCGCATATTGCGCGGCTTCATCTTGATTATATTGAGGTTCGTAACCTAAATAAGGAAGAACGTCTTTAAAAATTTCTGCGGCAACGGGTGCGGCTACTGCGCTACCAAAGTGGCTTGCGCCACGAGGTTCATCGATTAAAACGAGAATTGCAACTTCGGCATCTTCTATTGGAGCAAATCCCATAAAAGATGCTATATAAAGGCCTCTTTGGCCTGTTTGATTCATTTCGGCAACCTTTTCGGAAGTACCTGTTTTACCGCCTATATCGTAGCCTGCAACATATGCATTACTAGCACCGCCATCGGTTACAACAGCCTTTAACATTTCGCGAATTTTTTGGCTTGTGGATTCACTAATTACCTGACGCTTAACGGTTTTCTGGGTAGACTTTACAACATTTCCGTCTTGGTCTACAACCTTACCAACAACATAAGGTTGAAGCAAATAACCGCCATTAACTGCCGCACTGGCTGCGGTTATAAGTTGAATTGGAGTAACCGTAAAGGTTTGACCGAACGAAGAAGATGCAAGTTCGGTTGGTCCCATATTAGCTTCTTTATGATAAACAGGAAGCGATTCACCGGGAAGGTCGATTCCGGTTGTTTTAGTAAAACCAAACGCTTCGAAACACTTTGAAAACTTAGAAACGCCAACAAGTTGACCAACGGTTATGAAAACGGGGTTGCAAGAGCCAACCATTGCTTGTTTAAAGTTTAACGCGCCGTGGCCGCCCGCTTTATGACAATGGTAAACCTGACCCGCTACATAAATCGAATACCCACAGTTATAATGATTATTAAGGGTTGTAACATTTTCTTCCAGCGCCATAGAAGCGGTTATAATTTTAAATACTGAACCAGGTTCGTATGTGTCTGAAACCGCTTTGTTACGCCATTGTTTATTTAAAAGTTCTGTCCTCGTAATATTTGAATTTTCAACATCCAAAAGGGCCTCATCTGCTTCAGAAAGGGTAAATGGTTCGTTAGGATTAAAGTCTCCTTTAACCGACATAGCAAGAACTGCACCGGTATTTACATCCATTACAATACAAGCACCGCGACCGGTTGCATTGTTGGCTTCTACGGCTTGTTCAAGATGTTTTTCAACGGCATGTTGAATATAAGAATCTATTGTTAGAACCAAAGAATTTCCTTGTTTTGCTTCTTCTACAACTTGATAAGAAAAGGGCATATCAGAACCGTGAGCATTTTTAGCGGCAACAACTCGGCCTGCAACGCCTGTAAGGGTTGTATCGTAGTAACTTTCAAGACCCGAAAGACCTTGATTATCGTCGCCAACAAAGCCTAAAACTACCGAAGCTAGTGAATCGTTGGGGTAATATCTTTTAGTTGTTTCGTCGATACCAATATATTTAGCAAGACCTAAATCACTATTGTTTGCAATATAGGCACGAATACTATCGGCTACCTTTTTATCTACCCTCTTCTTAATAATAACATAATAGGTTTGTTTTTCGGTATATGCGTAAGCGGTTTCATATTCTAAACCTAAAATTTGAGAAAAGCCTGTTGCAATAGCGGTTTTTACCTTATTACGTTTTTCTTCGGCAAGACCTTTTATTCCGTTTGGCATTAAATAAATGGTATATGCTGTATCGCTTTTTGCTAAAAGGTTCATTTTACTATCGTAAATATCGCCACGCGGAGCACTTACCAGAGTATCGTAAAGTTGTTGTTCCGAAGCTAAAGATTGCATTTTTTCGCCATCAATAACCATTATTTTCACAAGGCGAATAGAGGTAACCGAAACAAAGGCAATAACAATAGCCAACATTATAACAAGTATTCTTTTTAACATAAGTTTGCTTGCTTTTAGTGCCATTTTCGACCTCCAAAATGTAAAAATTGTATAAAAAGGGTAATTTTTACGCCTTCTTAAAAATGCTTGAAACGAGAGCCCTAAAAGAGCTCTCGTATTTTCATATAACTAAAATATATTCACACAAAGCGAAACTATTCTTTTTCGGCAGTAAGTATGTTACCGTTTGCATCTATCGCTTTGTTTTCGCCATTTACACGAATGTAAACAATTTGGCTTTTATCTACCTTTCGCATACCCATAGCTTGGGCTGTTTCTTCTATGTTTTTATAAGACATAGTATGACCTATTTCCATATCGATTCTGGTTTCTTCTCCGCTAAGGGCGGCAAGTTGGTTTTTAGCCTTAACGATTTGAGAATTAACTTCACTTATTTCAACTCTAAGGGCGATACCTGCGCAAATCATACCAACAAGAAGCGTTCCAACCATTATTATAGATACGGTTCTGGAAACTCCCCTTCTGGCTGCGCGACGGGAAGCGGTATTAACTTTTCGTTTAGGCATTTTAACAATTTCGGCGCTTTTTTCTTGCTTTGTTTTAGGCAAGAAAAGGTCGAAATCGTATGCAAGAGAATCGTTATAATACTTTGCGTTGTTCATTGTGCTTCCCTTTCTATTATAAGTCTATATTTTTTCTATAACCCTTAGTTTTGCGCTTCGACTTCTAAGGTTAATTTCGAGTTCTTCGGGGGTTGCCGATATAGATTTTCCGTTTATCAGTTTACCTTCGGGCTTTTTGCCGCAAACGCAAATAGGAATATCGGAAGGACAGGTACAACCTGTTGCATATTCTTTAAACTTTCTTTTAACTATTCGGTCTTCTAGCGAATGGAAGGTTATTATCGCTAAACGGCCGCCGCTTGAAAGGCAACTCCATGCAGCCTCTATTCCGTCGGTTAAGGCGCCGAGTTCATCGTTAACCGCTATACGTAAAGCCTGGAACACTTTACGCGAAGGGTTTCCCTTTCTTCTAACCGCAGCAGGTACGGCCGAAGCAATTATTTCGGCAAGTTTGCCGGTTGTTGTTATAGGAGCGATTTTACGTTCTTCAACAATTTTTAAGGCTATTTTATAGGCGAACTTTTCTTCACCATAATCTCTAAATATTTTTGTAAGCTCGTTTACATCTAAACTATTTACAAGGTCGGCAGCGGTTGTTCCCTCTTTGCTCATTCTCATATCGAGAGCGGCGTTATCATGAAAGGAAAAACCTCTTTCTCTATTATCCAGTTGAAAAGAAGAAACGCCGATATCAAGCATTATTCCGTTTACGGTATCTATTCCTAAATTGTCTAATGCAGAACGCATATTGCGAAAGTTTTTTTGAACAACGGTTGCAGGTAGGCCTTTTAACCTTTCGGTAGCAACCTTTACTGCGTCGGGGTCTTGGTCTAGGGCGATAAGCTTTCCGCCGTTGAGCCTTTTAGCTATTTCGAAAGAATGGCCAGCGCCACCGGCAGTTCCGTCTACATAAATTCCGTTAGGGTTTATGTTTAAACCGTTTAGGGTTTCGTTAAGTAAAACGGGTATATGCTTAAATTCCATTTTATTCACCAAAGCTGAAACCGAGTTCGTCAATTACGGGAGCAAAGTTTTCAAGCGAGAACTTGTCTTGTTCAGATTGCCAATTTTCGGGGCTCCAAATTTCGATATTACTACGCATACCTACTATATGAGCGTCGGATTCGATTCCCGCAAAGGCGCGAAGTTCGGCAGGGATTAAAACTCTTCCCGAAGCGTCGAGTTCGGCAAACACAGCGCTGTTAGAAAGGAAACGATACATATCTTGCATTTTGCCGTAGGGCAGCTTGTTAAGTTTATCGCAAAATTTTTCAAAACCTTCTTCGGTAAAGCCCCAAAGGCACTTTTTACCGAAAGCACAAGCGCAGATAACAACGCTTTGGCCGAAATCGCCCTTAAAACGAGCAGGGATGAAAATTCGCCCTTTCTTATCTACGCTATGGTCGGAACCGCCTATTAACACGAACTTTCACTCCTTTCCGCCACTTTGGTTTTACTTTAATGTTATTTTAGTGTACTTTTGCGCCACTTATGTGTTTTTATTATAAACCAACCATTTAAAAAATGCAAGTATTTTTTTGAAAAATTTTATTTATTTTTTTAGAAAAAAACAGTTGACTTTTAAAAACCGCTATGGTATTATATTTAGGCGCGATAAAGCGCGGTAATAATGCGGATGTGCTGGAATAGGCAGACAGGCACGTTTGAGGGGCGTGTGTCTTCGACGTATGGGTTCAAGTCCCATTATCCGCACCAAAACCCAAATTCGACCTTTTGGTTGAGTTTGGGTTTTTCTTTTTGCTGTTTGGACTTGAACCCGAGAGGGTTTGTCGTTTAGAAAAACAGTGTGGTACACTGTTTTTTAGGCAAAGCGGCGAAGGCGGGTACCGTTGCTACAGCAACGGTCGACAAGCCAGT
>JAZODO010000069.1:0-3296 GCA_045597065.1 Acutalibacteraceae bacterium
GAGCAACCTCTTCTAAGAATTCTTTCATTTCCTTTTCGGGAAGAACAATGGAACTTCTTCGAAGTTCGGTTTCTAGGGCTGTTTTACCGGTAACAATATTTTCTTCGCGGCGTTCCTTTTTAAACCAAGAACGGATTTTAGCCTTAGCAGAACTTGTAACGGCAATATTTAGCCAATCGCGCGAGGGGCCGTGGCCCGCGGCGTTAGTAGTTAAAATTTCAATAACTTCGCCCGTTTTAACAACGTGGTTTATTTGAACAATTTTACCATCTACCTTAGCGCCTATCATTTTTACGCCTACTGCCGAGTGAATAGCAAAGGCGAAGTCGATTACAGTAGCGCCAACGGGAAGGTTTATTACGTCGCCCTTTGGGGTAACCGCAAATATGTCTTCTTGAGAAAGGTCAATTTTAATTGAACGAATAAGGTCGGAAGAATCATCATCATTTTCGAGAATTTGGCGAATCCAGGCAAGGCGGTCTTCCATACGCTTGTCGTTAGTATTTATTCCCTCTTTATATTTCCAGTGGGCCGCAATACCGAATTCGGCGGTGTGGTGCATATCGTAGGTTCTTATTTGAATTTCGAAAGGCACCGCTTCCCTACCGATAACCGTTGTATGCAGCGATTGGTACATATTTGGTTTAGGGGTTGAAATATAGTCTTTAAAACGGTTAGGAATTGGGCGGAACATATCGTGCATAATACCGAGCACATTATAACAATCGGTTACGGTATTAGTAATTATTCTAAGTGCATAAACGTCGTAAATTTCGTCGAAGTCTTTGCCTTGAATAAACATTTTACGGTATATTCCCGGAATAGATTTAACGCGAGATTGAAGGGTAAATTCAACGCCAGGCATATCGTTTTGAAGGCGTTCTTCAATTCGGGCGCGAATAGCCTTAAAGGTACTTTCTCTAAAATCTTGTTTAGCAGAAAGAAGACCTTCGATTTCGTGATATGCTATTGGGTCTAGGTGTTTTATTGCTAAATCTTCGAGTTCGTCTTTTATGGGGCGAATACCGAGCCTATGCGCAATAGGAGCATAAACTTCGATTGTTTCTAAAGCTTTATCTCTTTGCTTTTGGTCGGGCAAAGAATCGATAGTACGCATATTATGAAGCCTATCGGCAAGTTTTATAATAATTACGCGTATATCTTTGCCCATTGCAATAAGCATTTTACGAAGCGATTCTGCTTGTTGCTGTTCGCGAGATACAAACTGAATTCGGCCAATTTTTGTAACGCCGTCTACAATAAGGGCAACGTCGGCCCCAAAGGTAGCCTTTATTTGGTCGAGTTCAATATCGGTATCTTCTACAACGTCGTGAAGAAGGGCGGCGGCAATAGATTCTGAATCCATTCCGAGCCCTACAATTATTTTAGCAACGCTGTATGGGTGAAAATAAAACTCTTCTTTAGACTTGCGGTATTGACCTTTATGGGCACTAACGCAAAGTTCAAAGGCGCGACGAACAAGCTCGAAATCGTAGTTTCGTTCTTGTTGTTCCATTAAAGACACTAAGTGGCTGTAATTTTTTTCGTACTTAGGTTCTAGAGTCATTATATTTCACCCCTTAACTTTTTAAGTATTTTTGCTTCTTGTAGGTTAGTTTTTGTTTGAGAGTTGGTAACCTGAATGTTAATTACACCCTCGATATCGAAACGCGAACAAATTCCAAGTTCGCAAAGGGCTTCGGCCGAAATTAAGGTTTTGGCATAACCTATATCGGTTAAATTTTTAGTAATTAGTTTATCAACACAACATGGGTTTGAAAGAAGAAGCTTATAAACCTTTTTGACCTCTTCTCTGGATGGAATTATGTAGCTAAAATCTCCGTTGTGGCCCGATTTAAACAGTTCATAAAGGTTAATTTCATCTAAAAGTTTTTCTTCTGATACGGCGCATTTTTTAATATCTTTAACCGAAATAGTAAGCGATTTATTTCCGCCAAAGAAGTTTGTATCAATAGTAATGGCAATATCTACCTTATCGCCAATATCAAAGGCGAAAGCGTTTTTAGTTGTTCCAAAAAGCATTGCAGTAAAGGTAGTATTATCTTTTAAAAATTCTATGCGAAGATGCTTTCCGCTACCTACCGGCGAAATTCTTTGAATAGTAAGACCAAATACGCCAAACAAAGGAACGGGATTCCCTACTCCAAAGGGTTCTAACACCTTTATTTCTTCGGCTAAATCTACCGACAAAGCGGCAGGGTTTAATTTGCAGTCGAGTTTTAGTTCGGGTAAAAGCTTTTTAAAGCCTTCGGCGTAAGAATTTATCTCTTTACGGAAAAGGTCTATTGAGTCTTCGTATAGAGTAAGGCCGGCAGCCATTTCGTGACCGCCAAATTTGGTTAGCAAATAAGAACAGGCCGACAAGGCTTCGTAAATAGAAAAACCGCTAATGCTACGAGCCGAGCCGTTAGCAACCGAGTTTTGGGTAGAAAGGACAATAGCAGGGCGGCCATACTTTTCGGCAAGGCGTGAAGCTACGATGCCTACAATGCCACCGTGCCAACCTTCGCCCGAGACTACTATAACGCGATTATGTTTATAGCCGTTTTTCTCAACAACTTTTACAGCTTCGGAAAAAATTTGTTTTTCGATTGATTGACGTTTAATATTTTCGTTATTTAAAAGCGAAGCTAAACCTTCGGCCGTTTCTTCATCTTCGGTTAAAAGGAGTTCGGCAGCCCTTGCAGCATCGCCCATTCGGCCTGCGGCGTTTATTCTAGGAGCAAGACCAAAAGCAAGGCGAGAAGCCGAAAGTTGGTCTCTTTCGAGGCCTGCGGCACGACAAAGAGCCGAAAGACCAAGCCTATTCCCCATAGAAATAAGCTTAACGCCTTCACGAACAACGGTACGGTTTTCGTTTACAAGGGGCATAACGTCGGCAACGGTACCAAGAGCGACTAAATCGGCATAGTCGGCAATTAGTTCTTCGGGACTTTTACCCTCGGTTGCACAAACAACCTTAAATGCAACAAAAACGCCACAAATTTCTTTAAAATAGCTAGGGTCGCCAGGTTTATGAGGGTCGACTACGGCATCTGCTTCGGGAATAGTGTCGCCTACTAAATGGTGGTCGGTTACGACTACTTTTATACCTAAGCTTTTAGCATAGCGAACTTCGTCGATAGCAGAAATTCCGTTATCAACAGTAATAATTAAATTAACCCCCTGATTTTTAAGGGTTTCAATAGCCTGCATATTTATTCCGTAGCCGTCTTTTTCGCGGTCGGGAATAAAATAGGAAACGTTAGCGCCACGTTTTTTAAGGTAACTATACA
>JAZODO010000070.1:0-3289 GCA_045597065.1 Acutalibacteraceae bacterium
GCTATTCGAATATAGTTTCCGTTTAGATACAGCGGCCGAACTTTTTGAAATTGCTACCGAGGCCGGTACCTTTGTCGACGATGAATATTGTACTAAGGTTGTTTCTCTTGCAATAGAAAATATCGAAGAAATCGACCTAGAAATTTCTAAATATTCTAAAGGTTGGAAAACCGAGCGTTTGTCCAAGGTTGCGCTCGCAGCTCTTCGCCTAGCAGTTACCGAAATAAAATATTTCTCCGATATTCCAAACTCTGTTTCAATTAACGAAGCGGTTGAAATTATTAAAAAATATGCAACCGAGCAAGACGCCTCTTTTGCTAACGGCATTCTAGGTTCTTTAGTTAGAGCAAATCAAGACTAATATGACTTCGTCTGTTGTTTCTGTAAAACAACTAAATCTCTACGTTAAAAGTTTACTTGAAGGTAATCAGCGTTTAGCTTTTATTAGCATTAGCGGCGAACTTTCAAACTTTAAACGCCATTTTGCAAGCGGCCATATTTACTTTACATTAAAAGATGATACCGCAAGCCTTAAATGCGTTATGTTTAGAGATAATGCAACCCGTCTAAAATTTATCCCCGAAGACGGAATGCAGGTTGTTTGCAGTGGTAGAATATCGGTTTATGAACGCGACGGTGTATATCAGCTATATGCCGAAAATATGGTTCCGAACGGCGAAGGCGACCTTATGGCGCAGCTTGAAAAGCTTAAAGAAAAACTTGCTGCCGAAGGCCTTTTCGACCAAAGCCTTAAAAAGCCTATTCCAAGGTTTCCTAAAAAGGTTGCGGTTGTTACTTCTGAAACCGGCGCTGCGGCATACGATATTTTAAACGTGCTTGGCCGTAGATATCCGCTTTGTAGCGTTGTGCTTTGTCCTGCTACAGTTCAGGGTAGTGCCGCTGCTCCAAGTTTATGCTCGGCGCTAGATTTAGCCGAAGCCCAAAATGCCGACGTAATTATTGTTGGCCGTGGCGGTGGTTCGGCTCAAGACCTTTGGTGTTTTAACGATGAAGCGCTTGCCAGAAAAATCTTTTCGCTTAAAACCCCGGTTATTTCTGCGGTAGGACACGAAACCGATTTTACAATTTGCGATTTTGTAGCCGACCTTCGCGCACCAACCCCTTCTGCGGCGGCAGAACTTGCCGTACCCAGTTTTATAGAACTTTCTGAAAACATTTCTTTACTAAGTAATTCTATTGATTCTTCTATTGGTTTTAAACTTTCTCAAAAGGAAAAAGCGTTTAAAACTGTTGCTTCCAACCCCGTTTTTACCGACCCTATTCGTAACCTTTGCGAAGTTAGAAACCTTCTTCTTGATTCACTTTCCGACAAAATAGACTCAAACTTTAATAAAATCCTTTCGAGGAAAGAATCTAATTTTAGTTTTGTTGCCGCTAAAATAGACGCGCTAAGCCCTATGAAAATAATGCTTCGTGGCTTTGCGGTAGCAACAAAAAATAATAAAACCGTGTTAGATATCAACGAGCTTTCAGCAGGCGATAAAATAACACTTCGTCTTCATAACGGTAAAGCTAATTGTACTGTTGAAAATATTATTAAGGAGTAACCTATGGCTGAAAAAATTCCTTCTTTTGAAGAAGCCTATCTAAATTTAGAAAAAATAGCCGAAAAACTTTCCGAAAACGACCTACCGCTGGACGAGGCTATTAAACTATACGAAGAAGGCGTTAAACTTTCTAAGTTTTGTGCCGAAACTCTTGAAAAAGCTAAACAAAAAATAGAGGTTTTAAAAAGTGAAAACTAACCCCATTAAAGAGTTAATAAGCAGTTATGCTATTAACTTTGAAAACGAACTCGAAAAGCAGTTTAAAATTGAAAGTAACGAATATGCAGTTTTAAATGAAGCTTGTAAATATAGTTTGCTTTTAGGCGGAAAGCGCTTACGTCCCTTTTTAGTTCGTTCTTTTTACGAACTTTGCGGCGGTAGCGATAACGCTAGTTTTGGTTTTGAAGCGGCTATCGAATGTATTCATACCTATTCTCTTATTCACGATGACCTACCGTGTATGGATAACGACAATGTGCGCCGTGGTAAACCTTCTTGCCATATTAAGTTTGGCGAAGCTAACGCTCTTTTAGCGGGTGACGCTCTTTTAACCAAAGCCTTTGGCTTAGCGGCATCTTCTAATGGTGTTGCTCCCGAAAATAAACTTCGCGCAATTTTACAGCTTTCAAATCTTTCGGGTATAAACGGAATGATAGGCGGACAGGTTGTTGACCTTTTGTATGAAGATAAAAATGCTTCAGAAGAGGTTTTAAAACTTATTTGTTCCCTTAAAACGGGGGCGTTAATTAAGGCTGCTTGTACTATTGGTTGTATCTTAGCCGGAGCAACCGAAGAAAAAATTAACGCGGCCGCCCTCTATGCCGATTATCTTGGTCTTGCCTTTCAAATTGTAGATGACATTCTCGATAAAACAAGTACCGAAGAAAAGCTTGGAAAACCTATAAATAGCGATGATGAAAACAACAAATCTACCTTTGTTAGCCTTTTCGGTATAGAAAAGTGTAAAACACTTGTAGATGAATTAACCTTAAAGGCTAAAAACGAACTTTCGGTTTTCGGTTCTTCGGCCGAAAACCTTATAAACCTTGCTGATTATCTTTGTAATCGTGATTACTAATTAGGACGTAGATATTTTGAACTATAAGTATTTAGGTAGAGTTAATTCTCCAAAAGAACTTAAAGAATTAAATAGTAAAGAACTAAAACTACTTTGCGACGAAATTAGAGATATGCTTATAAATACCGTTTCTAAAAACGGAGGCCATTTAGCATCTAATCTCGGGGTGGTTGAACTTACTGTTGCTTTGCACAGAATTTTCAACGCGCCTAGTGATTCAATAATTTTCGACGTTGGGCACCAATGTTATGTTCACAAGCTTTTAACAGGCCGCTATGAACAATTTACCGGTCTTAGAAAAGAAAATGGTATATCCGGTTTTATGCGCCCCGATGAAAGCGTTTACGACCCATTTATAACCGGTCATGCAAGCAACTCTTTGGCGGCCGCATTTGGCATTTGTAAAGCCAATGAAATTAGCGGTAAAGAGGGAACTGCGGTTGCCGTTATTGGCGATGGCGCAATGACCGGCGGCCTTGCTTTTGAAGCTATAAACAATATTGGCGGAAGCAATAGCAAAATGATTGTTATCTTAAACGATAATAAAATGTCTATTTCGGGTAACGTTGGTTCTTTTTCGAAACACCTTAAAAAAATAAGGCTTAAACCCGCTTATTATCGTTTTAAAAAGGGAACTCAGTTT
>JAZODO010000071.1:0-1771 GCA_045597065.1 Acutalibacteraceae bacterium
GTTAGCAAATACGGGGTTTTCGAAAACGCCCATAGGTCCGTTCCAAACAACGGTTTTAGCGTTTTTAACTTCTTCTGCGAAAAGTTTTGCAGATTCGGTACCGATATCAAGACCCATCATATCGTCGGGGATTTGGCCAACCTTAACGCAGGTAGCTTCTACGGGAGCGTCGATAGGATTGGGGAAATCTTTGGTAATCATGGTATCGATGGGGAGAAGGATTTTAACGCCCTTTTCCTCAGCCTTTTTAAGCATTTCTTTACAGTAATCTACCTTTTCAAGGTCTACAAGAGAGGTACCAACAGAGTTGCCCTGAGCAACAGCGAAGGTATAGGACATACCGCCGCCGATGATAAGGGTATCGGCTTTGTTTAAAAGGTTTTCGATAACGGTAAGTTTGTCGGCAACCTTTGCGCCACCTAAAATGCAAACAAAGGGGCGAACGGGGTTTTCAACAGCGTTACCAAGATATTTAAGTTCTTTTTGAATGAGGTAGCCTACAACTGCTTCTTCAACGTAGTCTACAACACCTACGGTAGAGCAGTGAGCGCGGTGAGCAGCACCGAAAGCATCGTTTACGAAAACGTCGGCAAGAGAGCCGAGTTCTTCGGCGAATGCTGCGCCGTTTTTGGTTTCTTCTGCGCGATAACGGGTGTTCTGAAGGAGAACAACGTCGCCATCGTTCATTTTAGCAACTGCGGCTTTAGCGTTTTCGCCAACAACGTTATCGTCGGCCGCGAAAACAACCTCTTTGCCTAAATGTTCGCTAAGGCGAACAGCAACAGGCGCTAGCGAAAGTTCGGGCTTGGGTTCGCCCTTGGGTTTGCCTAAATGAGAGCAAAGGATAACCTTACCACCGTCGGCAATAAGTTTTTTAATTGTGGGAAGGGCTGCAACGATTCTGTTTTCGTCGGTAATAACGCCGCCCTTTAGGGGAACGTTAAAGTCGCAACGAACGAGAACGCGTTTGCCTTTTACGTTAATGTCATCTACGGTTTTTTTGTTGAATGCTGCCATAATTTAAATCGTCCTTTCAACCTTTAAAAATTACTTTGTTAAAAAATAAACATTCATAAAATTATTTTACAAAAAATTTACGTTTTTTGCAAGATAAATTTGTTACTAAATATTGTTTTTTTACCACTTATAATTGTGCAACTGGCCAAAATTTTGAAGAGAGGGGTAGTTCCATTGGCGGAGAACCTCGTAAACCCCTATTGCAACCGAGTTAGAAAGGTTTAGGCTTCGAGCATCAGACACCATTGGAATTCTAACGCAGTTTTCTTTATTTTTAAGTAAAAGTTCTTCGGGTAGCCCTTTTGTTTCTTTACCGAAAAAGAGATAGGCGTTATCGGGGTAAGAAATATCGGTATGGGCGTTTAGCGCCTTTGTTGTAAAAAAGTAGAAGGCGCCCGTATTTTTAGAAAAGAAATCTTCTAAATTTTGGTAATAGGTTATATCGAGCAGATTCCAATAATCGAGGCCTGCCCTTTTAAGTTTTTTGTCGTCGATAGTAAAACCCATAGGACCTACAAGGTGTAGCCTTGCGCCCGTTGCGGCGCAGGTACGGGCAACATTACCCGTATTCCCGGCAATTTCGGGTTCTACCATTACTATATTTAAAACAGCCATCGTTTTAGTCCTTTAGTATTTTCCTTTGTCATTGCGCTATCGAGCGATGAAAGATGTTCTTGCCACTCGGCATCGCTAACATTCGGATTTTGTTCTAAATATTTATTATACATAGAAGAAAGCGAACGGTTATAGTCTT
>JAZODO010000072.1:0-2770 GCA_045597065.1 Acutalibacteraceae bacterium
AAAAGCCGCTAAAACTGCCGACAGAAACGAACCTATTAAATCGGTTGCTCCCGAAAAACCCTTTGGTTTTGTTTCGGTTGCCGCAGGCGAAGGTCTTGCCGCATTATTTGCAGATTTAGGCGCTGATGTTGTTGTTAGCGGCGGTCAAACTATGAACCCCTCTACCGACGATATTCTAAGAGCGGTTGAATCTACTCCTGCCGAAACCGTATTTGTGTTCCCCAACAACAAAAACATTATTATGGCAGCAGAACAAACTATTCGACTTGCAACTCGCAACGTTATTGTTATTCATTCCAGAACTATTCCCCAAGGAATTACAGCAATGCTCAACTTCGACCCCGACGCTTCGGAAAACGATAATGCTATTGCTATGAATAACGCTATTAACACCGTTTCTACCGGCCAAATCACATTCGCTGCTCGCAACTCTGATTTCGACGGCAAAAAGATTAAAGAGGGCGACCTTTTGGCGCTTAATAACGGAAAAATCACATTTACCGAAACAGACCTTGAAGTTTGTCTTTTAAAGCTTACAAAACAACTATTAAAGAAAGATTCGGCTTACGTTACCCTTTTCTACGGCGAAGACGTTACCGAAGAAGAAGCAGAAATACTTTATAACGCTGTTATGGAAAAGTTTGGCGACAAGGTCGAAGTTACCCTTATTAACGGCGGTCAACCCGTTTACTATTTCATTATTTCCGTTGAATAATTATTCTTTCGGTACGGAGGTTCCTTATGGCAACCGAATCGGACAAAATTAGATATTTAGCAGGGATTGGCGAAAAACGCGCTCTGCTTTTTGGCAAACTGGGCATCGACACGGTCGGCGCCCTTTTGCGTTATTACCCCAGATGTTACGAAGATTGGAGTAAAATTACCCCCATTTCATGCGCTCGCGGGGTTGGAAACGTTTGTATTAAAGCAACGGTTATTACCGAAGTTAAAGAAAACTATATTCGCAAGAATATGGTTTTATATAAGTTTACCGTTAAAGACCAAAGCGGCGTTATGGCGGTTACTATTTTTAACAATAAATATGATGCCGCTAAAATACATATTGGCGAAGAATACCTTTTTTACGGAAAACTTTCACTTGATTCGTTCAAATTTGAAATGAGTTCCCCTAAAATTAGTATTAGCGGAGAGAATATTATTCGCCCAATATATAACACTACCGCCGGCCTCTCTACCGCCGGCATTGAAAAGGCGGTTAAAACCGCCCTTACAGCAACTAGAACAGAAGAATTTTTACCTAGCAATATTATTCTTAAAAATAACCTTTGTTCTAGAGAGTATGCGCTTAAAAACATTCATTTCCCCGAAAGTGCTACCGCTCTTGAAAAGGCTAGAAAAAGACTTGTTTTCGAAGAACTGTTTATGCTTCAGGCGGGGCTTTTGCTTGTTAAAAACATTAACCGAGGAAAGTCGCCTTGTATAATGAAGGGTAATTTTTTAAACGAGTTTTACCCTTTACTCCCCTATGAACTAACAACTGCTCAAAAGCGATGCGCTAACGAAGCGGTTGCAGATATGGCCTTAAACAGGCCTATGAACCGCCTTATTCAGGGCGATGTTGGTAGCGGTAAAACAGCGATAGCCGCCGCTTGTTGTTTTAATGCGGTTAAAAACGGGTTCCAAGCGGCTATGATGGCGCCTACCGAAATTTTAGCCGAACAACATTTTAAAACCTTTTCTAAACTTTTCAGTAAGAGCGATATTTCGGTTGCCCTTCTTACGGGAAGTCTTACTAAAAAAAGAAAAGACGCTATTAAAGCAGATTTAGAAAACGGTAAAATTCAAATTATAATTGGTACACACGCGCTTCTTTCGGACAACGTATTTTTCAGTAATTTGGGGCTTGTTATTACCGACGAGCAACATCGTTTTGGCGTTAAACAAAGGGCCGTTTTAGAAAACAAGGGAAATTCGCCCCACGTTTTAGTTATGTCGGCTACCCCTATCCCCCGTACACTTGCCCTTATTATGCACGGAGATTTAGACCTTTCAATTATAGATGAGTACCCAAAAGGCCGACAAAAAACAAAAACCTACGCGGTAGACAGTTCTTATCACGAACGAATTTATACTTTTATTAAAAAGCATATTGAACAAGGGCTTCAGGGTTATATTGTTTGCCCACTTGTAGAAGAAAACGAAGAAGCAGAAAACCTTATTTCGGCCGAAGAGTATTTTAATAACCTTTCAAAAGGCGCGTTTAGTGGCTATCGATTAGGGCTTTTACACGGCAAAATGAAGGCAAAGGAAAAAGATACCGTTATGCGCGAATTTGCAAACGGCAACATCGACCTACTTATTGCTACAACGGTTATAGAGGTTGGAATAGACGTTCCTAATGCGGCCATTATGGTTATAGAAAACGCCGAACGATTTGGCCTTTCTGCGCTACACCAACTTAGAGGCCGTATTGGAAGAGGCTCGGCCGAATCAAGTTGTATTTTAATTTCGGATAGCAAATCCGCCCTTGGAAACCGCCTTAAAATTATGTGTAAAACGGTAGACGGTTTCGAAATTGCCGACAAGGATTTAGCCCTTAGAGGCCCGGGCGACTTTATTGGAAACCGCCAACACGGTTTGCCCGAACTAAATATAGCAAATTTTGAAACCGATATATCGGTTTTACGGGTTGCAGGAGCACAGGCCAGAGAACTTATTGCGGCCGACCCACTACTTAAAAGCCCCGAAAACGCTGCATTTAAGAGAGAAACCGAAAAAATGCTTTCGAAAGTTCAAAAAAACTGATGAA
>JAZODO010000073.1:0-6423 GCA_045597065.1 Acutalibacteraceae bacterium
GGCTGTAAGTTGTGAGCCAACGAAGGCCTAAGGTTTGCTTTCTTTCAGGACGAACCTCAAAAGGAACCTGGTAGGTAGCACCGCCCTTACGAACGGCTTTAACTTCGAGTTGGGGCATTACGTTTTCCATAGCCTCTTCGAAAACCTCTAGGGGTTCTTTACCTGTTTTTTCGTTAATGATTTCAAAAGCACCATATACAATCTTTTGAGCTACACCTTTCTTACCATCAAGCATAATGTTGTTGATAAGACGGGTAACGATTTTAGAGTTGTATACCGGATCGGGCAAAACGTCGCGTTTTGCAACAAAACCTCTTCTTGGCACTTCTCTTCCCTCCTTCACAATAATGATATCATAGGTACTCGAGTATTTTCTTTCCCGATTGCACCAAGCAAGGCGTATTATATATAAACGCCGCTTGATAAAATGCAGCTTGAATTATTTTATTTATAATTTCAAAACTACTTTGCGCCTGCCTTAGGACGCTTTGCACCGTACTTAGAACGAGATTGCATACGTTTAGCAACACCCTGAGCATCTAAAGAGCCACGGATGATGTGGTAACGCACACCAGGTAAGTCCTTAACACGGCCGCCACGGATAAGCACAACGCTATGCTCCTGCAAGTTATGACCAATACCGGGAATGTAAGCAGAAACTTCGATTCCGTTAGAAAGACGTACTCTGGCGATTTTACGAAGCGCAGAGTTAGGCTTTTTAGGGCTGGTGGTCTTAACGGCAGTACATACGCCACGCTTTTGAGGAGCGTCATTGTCGGTTAAAGTGCGTTTCATAGAGTTGTAACCCTTTAAAAGCGCAGGAGCTTTAGCCTTTTTCTCAATAGACTCTCTTCCGCTACGTACTAACTGGTTAAAGGTCGGCATATCGCACCTCCTTAATAAAATGTATATTACGCATACGGAGAGACTCCGTATGCGTTATATCTGTTTTTGGGGTTCTGCAAAGCACAGTCCCACACAATAAAGTATTGTATCACTCGAAAACTATATTGTCAACAGTTTTTTATTCTTCGGATACAACTACTTCTGCTGATTCGGTTTCCTCGATTACTTCGGGCATTTCTTGTTCTAACGCCATTTTCATACCGGTACCTGCAGGAACAAGTTTACCGATAATAACGTTTTCTTTAAGGCCGAAGAGCGGGTCTTCCTTACCTTTAATTGCAGCTTCGGTAAGAACCTTTGTGGTTTCTTGGAAGGACGCAGCAGAAAGGAAGGATTCGGTTGCGAGGGATGCCTTGGTAATACCGAGGAGAGTTTGGTTGCAAGAAGCGAGAACGAGGTTCTCCTCCCCTGCTGCCATTCTTTCTTCGATAATTTTGTTCGCAGCGAGCACCTCTGCAAGCTCGTAGCTTACTCCTTGGAGGAGTTCGGTTGAGCCGGGGTCGGTAATTACAAACTTTCTCATCATTTGGCGAATGATAACTTCGATGTGTTTATCGTTGATATCAACACCCTGAGTGCGGTATGCATTCTGGATTTCGGCAATGATGTAGTTTTGAACGGCCTCGGGACCCTGAGCTTCGAGAATATCTTGAGGATATTTAGCGCCGGGGATTAAAAGGTCGCCTGCTTTTACCATTTCGCCTTCGGTAACTAAGGGGCGAACGCCGTAAGGAATTACAACCTTTTCCTCTCTAACGTTTTGGTCGTCGGTAATGATGATTACGTTAGAACGCTTTTCTTCGACAATGCGAACACGACCGTCGATTTTAGCGATAAGACCGCAACGTTTGGGACGTCTTGCTTCGAAGAGTTCTTCTACTCTGGGAAGACCTTGGGTAATATCTTCGGTAGATGCGATATCACCGGTATGGAAGGTACGCATTGTAAGCTGTGTACCGGGTTCACCGATGGACTGAGCGGCAACGATACCAACTGCTTCACCTACGGTTACGGGTTTGCCTGTTGCAAGGTTGCTACCGTAACACTTAATGCAGACACCGTGATGGCTGTGGCAAGAAAGGATGGAGCGGATGGTAACCTTGGTAGCGCCGGCTTTAACGATTATATCTGCATCGGCAGGGGTCATCATTTTATCTTTGCTAACAAGGATTTCGCCTGTAGTTTCATCTACGAAGTCGTTAAGCAAGAATCTGCCAACGAGACGCTCGGAAAGTTTTTCGATTTCGTGATTTCCGTCCATAATGGAGGAGATTTCAAGACCGGTTTGAGTTCCGCAATCTTCATCACGAATAATTACGTCTTGAGAAACGTCTACAAGACGACGGGTTAGGTAACCCGAGTCAGCGGTACGAAGAGCGGTATCGGCAAGACCTTTACGCGCACCACGGGAAGAAATGAAGTATTCCTGTACGTTAAGACCTTCACGGTAGCTATCACGAATAGGAACTTCGATAACCTTACCTGCGGTATTCAAAATAAGTCCGCGCATACCTGCGAGCTGACGAATCTGAGCCATAGAACCACGGGCGCCCGAATCGGCCATCATGAAGATGGGGTTGAATTCGTCGAGGTGGTCTTTAAGAGCGTTACCTACATCTTCGGAAGTTTTGTTCCAAGTTTCGATTACGTGACGGCTCTTTTCTTCTTTGTTGATAAGACCGCGTTGATAGCTGCGTTCGTATTTTTCGATTTGCTTTTCAGCGTCGGCAATAAGTTGTGCCTTAATGGGAGGAATAACCGCGTCTACAACAGAAACGGTAATAGCGCCCTTAGTAGAGAACTTAAAGCCTGTTGCTTTAACGTTATCGAGAACTATTGAAGCTTGGCTTGTGCCATGTTTTGCGATACAAGCATCGATAATTTTACCGAGTTGCTTTTTGCCAACCTTGTTTTGAATAACGTCGTCGTTACTTTCGATGCAAAGTTTTGCAGGGTCTTTAACCTTAAAGCAGATTTCAAGGTCTAAAGCGTTGTCGGGGTTGGTTCTGTCAACAATACCGATGTCTTGAGGAATGGATTCGTTAAAGAGGATGAAACCTACGGTACACCAAACAAGTTTGGAGAGACCGTTTTTAGTAAAGCGTACACGGATAGGAGCATGAAGTCCTACTGTACCGTTGTTGTATGCCATAATGGCTTCGTCTTTATCTTTAAATACCTTATTGGTTCCGGGTTCGTCTGCCTTAACTAAGGTTAGGTAGTAAGAACCAAGCACCATATCTTGGGTAGGAACCGCAACAGGCTTTCCGTCGGAAGGCTTTAAGAGGTTGTTAGCAGCGAGCATAAGGAAACGAGCTTCTGCTTGAGCCTCGGCAGAAAGGGGTACGTGAACTGCCATTTGGTCGCCGTCGAAGTCGGCGTTGTATGCGGTACATACAAGAGGATGGAGTTTAATAGCCTTACCTTGTACTAAAACGGGTTCGAAGGCCTGAATACCTAAACGGTGAAGTGTAGGTGCACGGTTTAGAAGAACGGGATGTTCTTTAATTACGGTTTCGAGCGCATCCCAGATTTCGCTGGAAGCACGTTCAACCATTTTACGAGCGGTTTTAATGTTAGTAGCTTCTTTGGTTTCTACAAGACGCTTCATTACGAAGGGTTTGAAGAGTTCGAGAGCCATTTCTTTAGGTAGACCGCATTGGTACATTTTAAGTTCGGGTCCTACAACGATAACCGAACGACCGGAGTAGTCTACGCGCTTACCGAGAAGGTTTTGACGGAAGCGGCCCTGCTTACCTTTAAGCATATCGGAAAGAGATTTAAGAGCACGGTTGTTAGGTCCGGTTACTGCCTTACCTCTTCTACCGTTGTCGATAAGAGCGTCAACAGCTTCTTGAAGCATTCTCTTTTCGTTTCTAACAATGATATCGGGAGCTCCGAGCTCTAAAAGCCTTTTAAGGCGGTTATTACGGTTAATAACACGACGATAAAGGTCGTTAAGGTCGGAAGTTGCAAAACGGCCACCGTCGAGCTGAACCATAGGACGTAAATCGGGAGGAATTACCGGAATTACGTCGAGAATCATCCATTCGGGACGGTTGCCCGAAGCGCGGAATGCTTCTAAAACTTCGAGGCGCTTAAAGATACGAAGTCTTTTTTGGCCCGAAGCGGTTTCGAGTTCTGCACGAAGTTCGTTGCAGGTAGCGTCGAGGTCGATTTCTGCAAGAAGTTCTTTAATTGCTTCTGCGCCCATACCTGCTTTAAAGGAATCTTCGTAGAGGTCGCGCATATCGCGATATTGTTTTTCGCTTAAAAGAGATTTTTTCTCAAGCGGAGTATCACCGGAATCGGTAACAATATACTTAGAGAAATAAAGAACCTGTTCAAGCGCTTTGGGAGAAATGTCGAGGGCGAGACCCATTCTGGAAGGAATGGTTTTATAGTACCAAATGTGAGATACGGGAGCGGCGAGTTCAATAGAACCCATACGCTCACGACGCACCTTTGCACGGGTAACTTCTACGCCGCAACGTTCACAAACCTTACCCTTATAGCGAATTCTTTTATACTTTCCGCAATGGCATTCCCAGTCTTTTTGGGGTCCAAAGATGCGTTCGCAGAAAAGACCGCCCTGTTCGGGTTTTAAGGTTCTATAGTTGATGGTTTCGGGCTTGGTAACTTCGCCGTAAGACCAGCTTCTGATTTGCTCAGGAGAAGCGAGACCAATTTTTATTGATTCAAATTCGATATTTTCCATGATTTCGTTTCCTCCTTTAATTATTCTTCATCGGATGAGTATGTTTCTTCTTCGGCAGAAGCAACATATTCGCCTGTTTCGTCTACTTCACCAAATCCGGTCATGTCATCCATAACGTTATTAGTGAGTTCTTCGTCGAATACAGGGGGTGCAAGACCTAATTCTTCATCTTCTTCGAAGGTTTGTTTAAGGTCGATTTCTTCCTTATATTTATCGAGAACCTTAACGTCGAGACCTAATGACTGGAGTTCCTTAATAAGAACCTTAAAGGATTCGGGAACGCCGGGAGTGGGAACGTTTTGACCCTTAACGATAGCTTCGTAGGTCTTAACGCGGCCAACCACGTCGTCAGACTTAACGGTTAAGATTTCTTGAAGCGTATAAGCAGCACCATAAGCTTCGAGAGCCCAAACTTCCATTTCACCGAAACGTTGACCACCGAACTGCGCTTTACCGCCAAGAGGCTGTTGAGTAACGAGCGAGTAAGGACCGGTAGAACGAGCGTGGATTTTATCGTCTACTAAGTGATGGAGTTTGAGGTAATACATATAACCAACGGTTACAGGGTTATCGAAGGGTTCGCCTGTACGGCCGTCGAAAAGTTGAGTTTTACCGTCTTCTCTGAAGCCGGCCATTTTTAGGCATTCACGAATATCTGCTTCGTGAGCTCCGTCGAATACGGGGGTAGCAATGTGCCAACCGAGGGCTTTACAAGCATAACCAAGGTTTACTTCGAGAACCTGACCGATGTTCATACGGGAAGGTACGCCGAGGGGGTTAAGCACGATGTCAAGAGGTGTACCGTCGGGGAGGAAGGGCATATCTTCACTGGGAAGAATTCTGGATACAACGCCCTTATTTCCGTGACGACCTGCCATTTTATCGCCGACAGAGATTTTTCTCTTTTGAGCAATATAGCAGCGAACAACAAGGTTTACACCGGGAGAAAGTTCGGAAGAGTTTTCGCGAGAGAATACCTTAACGTCTACGATAGTACCATATTCGCCGTGAGGAACACGGAGAGAGGTATCGCGTACTTCCCTAGCCTTTTCGCCAAAGATTGCGCGAAGGAGGCGTTCTTCTGCGGTAAGTTCGGTTTCGCCCTTAGGAGTTACCTTACCTACTAAGATATCGCCGGCAGTAACTTCGGCGCCGATACGGATAATTCCGCGTTCGTCGAGGTCTTTGAGTGCATCTTCGCCAACGTTAGGAATGTCGCGGGTGATTTCTTCGGGTCCGAGTTTGGTATCACGAGCTTCGATTTCGTACTCTTCTATATGAATAGAAGTATACATATCTTCGCGAACGAGTTTTTCGTTAATTAAAACCGCGTCTTCGTAGTTATAACCTTCCCAGGTCATAAAGCCGATAAGGGCGTTACGGCCAAGAGAGATTTCACCGTTATCGGTAGCGGGACCGTCGGCAATAACTTCGCCTGCTTCAACGGTTTGGCCAACGAGAACGATAGGACGTTGGTTTATACAGGTTCCGTGGTTAGAACGGAGGAACTTAATAAGTTCGTATTCGTCTACCTCGCCGTTTTTAGCGCGGATAACGATTTTATCTGCCGAAGCGGTAACAACAGTACCTGCACGTTTAGCAAGTACAACAACGCCGGAATCGACAGCAGCCTTGTATTCGATACCGGTACCTACGAAGGGGCTTTCGGTTACAAGAAGGGGTACAGCCTGCTTCTGCATGTTGGAGCCCATGAGCGCACGGTTGGTATCGTCGTTTTCAAGGAAGGGTATCATTGCGGTAGCAACAGATACAACCATTTTAGGCGAAACGTCCATAAA
>JAZODO010000074.1:0-2719 GCA_045597065.1 Acutalibacteraceae bacterium
CGCTTTGTCAAACGGGATATCGTCTTCAAACCAGGGAGTTGTCACCATTCTAGGTTCGCCGTCTTCTGTGTGTCCCTGAGCACCACTGACGCAGTAGCCTACACAATCTATCATTCTCACATTGAAGGAAGCATTATCCTGAACTTTTATCTCTATCGCTTCATTTGGAATGAATTTAGGTTCGGTTGTCATAATTGTTCTGCCCGAAGAAGATTGAGGCAATTCATCGGTTGCCCTTTCTTTTATGTATTGCTCTTTAATATGGGGAAGAACCAAAACATCCATAAACTTTTTAATAAAGGTAGATTTACCTGTGCGAACGGGGCCAACTATTCCTAAATAAATATCGCCGCCTGTACGCGTTTCAATGTCTTTATAAATACTGCTATCTGCCATATAAAGTCCTCTTTTCGGTTTCGTTCTATGAAAGTTTATGAAGAAAAGTTTTTAAATATGACAAGTATGAAAAAAGACGCTCTCAAAGAAAGCGTCTTTTAAAATTATTTAAAGTATTTAACGGCTGATTCGAACATTTGCATATCGTAGTTGCCGGGAACGTTTTTATAAAGGCCAAAGCCCTTACGTTCGGAGTGGCCCATTTTACCGAATACTCTACCGTCGGGAGAAGTAATACCTTCGATAGCGCAAACAGAATCGTTGGGGTTAAATAAGATGTCGGAAGTGGGGTTGCCCGAAAGGTCTACGTACTGGGTAGCAATTTGACCATTTTCGGCAAGTTTCTTTACTAGTTCCATATCGCAGAGGAACTTACCTTCGCCGTGAGAGATGGGGACGTTATAAACGTCGCCAACGTTGGTAGCGGCAAGCCAAGGAGATTTATTAGAAGCGATACGGGTAGCAACCATTCTCGACTGGTGACGGCTGATGGTATTAAAGGTAAGGGTTGGGCAATTTTCATCGGTATCGATAATTTCGCCAAAGGGTACTAAACCGAGTTTAATGATTGCTTGGAAACCGTTACAAATACCAGCCATTAGACCGTCGCGGTTTTTAAGGAGTTCGTTAACCTGTTCTTTAACGGCGCCGGCGCGGAAGAAAGCGGTAATGAATTTACCCGAACCATCGGGTTCGTCGCCGCCCGAGAAACCACCGGGAACAAATATAATTTGAGACTCTTTAACCTTATTAGCAAATTCTGCTACAGAATCGGCAATTCCTTTAGAAGTAAGGTTTTTAATAACAAATATTTCGGGTTCGGCACCAGCGTCGCGCATAGCTTTAGCGGTATCGAACTCGCAGTTAGTTCCCGGGAATACGGGAATTAGAACCTTAGGTTTAGCTACCTTAATAGCAGGCGCTACACGAGAGGTAGCGGTATAAGAGAAGGCAGGAATAGGCTCGTCGGTTCCCTGTTTAATGTTTGCGGGGAATACCTTTTCGAGTTTGTTTTCGTAAACAGACTGAAGTTCTTCGGCCGGAGCGCACATATCATTATAGAATATAGCGTTTTCTTTAATGGTAACACCAAGATATTCGCCAACTTCGATATCTTCGGCAAGTTCCAAAATAAAGGAACCATAGTTATAGCCGAAAATTTCTTCCATAGGAACATCGTTTGCAAAAGCGAAACCAACGCGGTTACCAAAGGTCATTTTCATAACGGCTTCGGCAACACCGCCAAAGGTTGGGGTATAAGCGGCAACCGCTTTACCCGAAACGATAAGTTCGTTTACGGTTTTATAAACTTCGAGCTGACTCGCAGTTACGGGGAGGCCGTTTTGGTCGAGTTCGGGTTTAATAATTACAACCTTATGGTCGGGGGCTTTAAATTCGGGAGAAACGATATTTTGAACCTTATCGGTAGTAACGGCAAAAGAAACTAGGGTTGGCGGAACGTCGATATTTTCGAAAGAACCACTCATAGAGTCTTTACCGCCGATAGCGGCAATACCGTAGTCAAGTTGAGCCTTAAAGGCTCCGAGAAGGGCCGAGAAGGGTTTGCCCCAACGTTCGGCTTCTTTACGAGGACGTTCGAAATATTCTTGGAAGGTTAGGTAAACGTCTTCGAATTTAGCGCCTGCGGCAACAAGTTTAGAAACCGATTCAACAACAGCTAAATAAGCGCTGTGATAGGGGCTCTTTTCGGCAATATAGGGGTTATAGCCCCAAGCCATAAGAGAAACTGTGTCGGTATGTTGTGTTTCTACCGAAACCTTATTTACCATTGCTTGAATGGGGGTTTGTTGATATTTACCGCCAAAGGGCATTAAAACGGTACCGGCGCCTATGGTAGAGTCGAAACGCTCGGAAAGACCACGTTTAGAGCAAACGTTAAGGTCGCCTGCGAGTTTAATATATTCTTCTACAAAGTTTTCGCCGATTTCCTTTTTAAAAGACTTAGGCTTATTAGCCTTAACGTTAATGTGTTTTTCGGCGCCGTTAGAATTTAAGAACTCGCGAGAAATGTTTACAATAGACTTTCCGTTCCAGTTCATAACAAGGCGAGGTTCGGCTTGAACACGAGCTACAACGGTTGCTTCGAGGTTTTCTTTTTCGGCAAGTTCGATGAAACGGTTAACGTCTTTAGGTTCTACAACAACGGCCATACGTTCTTGCGATTCGGAAATAGCGAGTTCGGTTCCGTCGAGTCCGTCGTACTTTTTGGGAACGGCATTAAGGTCGATAACCAGACCGTCGGCAAGTTCGCCTACTGCAACAGAAACACCGCCTGCGCCAAAGTCGTTACAACGCTTAATAA
>JAZODO010000075.1:0-5601 GCA_045597065.1 Acutalibacteraceae bacterium
CCTTTGCGCTAAAAACTGCCCCCAAGGCGCTTTAACTGTTGACCGCGCTTCTAAATCTTGGAAGCTAGACGAAACCCTTTGTGTAAGTTGTGGCCTTTGCGTAGAAAAATGCCCCAAAAAGTGTATTGAAATGGGCGAAGACCAAACTAAAAACGATATAGTTCTTGCTCCCTACGATATCGACGACCTACCCAAGGCAGACCTTGGTAAATGTGTTTACTGCGGCCTTTGCGCCAGCAGTTGTCCTCAAGGGGCTATCGAAATGGACCGCGACGGCAAAATTTGGGTTATTAACCCCGATAAATGTATTCATTGCGGTATTTGTTACTACAAGTGCCCCAAAAAGTGTATTGATATGGTAGATGCCGAAACTGCTACCGCAGTAGCAGAAGTAAAGGCACAAGATGCTGCCGCCAGTCTACCAAAGGCAGACCTTGATAGTTGCGTTTACTGTACCCTTTGCGCTAAAAACTGCCCCCAAGGTGCTTTAACCGTTGACCGCGCCAACAAGATTTGGAAGTTAGATGCCGAATCTTGCGTAAGTTGTGGCCTTTGCGTAGATAAGTGTCCTAAAAAGTGTATTGATATGTCGGCTTCTTCTGCTGCCGAAGCGAATGAACCCGAATTCAAACGCGGTTACGAAGTTAACGCTATGCCCGACGCTAATTTAGACCTTTGCGTATTTTGCGGAATTTGTGATAAGGCTTGTCCTCAAGATGCAATTACCGTAAACCGCGAAGATAAGAACTGGACTATCGATGAGGAAAAATGTATTCATTGCGCTATTTGTGCTTATAAATGCCCCAAAAAGTGTATTGAAATGAAATAAGGAGTAGTCTATGCACGAACATCACGAAGCCGTTCATATTATTGAACACGCTCAAATGGCTCTTGAAGAAAGAGGCCATACAAAGATCAAACAAATTAACCTTGTTATTGGAGAATCCAGCGGATTTTCTCCCGAAGCGGTTATAATGAACATTGAAATAAATGCCGTTGGCACTTGTTGCGAAGATGTTCCCGTAACCGTTAGAAAGGTAAAATCTATGCTTAAATGTCCAAACTGTGGCGAACTCTTTATGAAAAAACCTTTTCATTTTGAGTGTCCCCACTGCAATACCCCCGGTGTTCCCAGCGAAATTGGAAAGGAAATGGCTATTGATAGCATAGAAACAGAGTGACAAAGAAAATATTTTTAACCGGTATCGTTCAAGGCGTGGGCTTTCGCCCTTGCTGTAAGAAGGTTGCAGACGAAATGCAACTTTCGGGAACCGTAAAAAACCTTGGCTCTAATGCCGAAATTGTCATACGATGTGATAACCGGGTGACGGAGGAATTCCTCCGTCGCCTTGTTTGCTTATTGCCCAAAACCGCCAAGATAGAAAATGTTTCGGTAACCGACTATGAAACAGAATTTTGCGGCGAGGGCTTTTCTATTATAGAAAGTTCTCCTTCTAAAAAACTTTTACCCGAAATTCTACCCGATATTGCTACCTGTGATAGTTGCGCTTTAGAACTTAAAGACAAGGCCAGTCGCAGATACCGCCACCCTTTTATAAGTTGTACCGTTTGCGGTCCAAGATATTCTATTATATCTAAACTTCCTTACGACCGAGAAAATACCCTTATGGACAAGTTTTCTTTATGTAGCGATTGTAAGAAAGAATATAGCGACCCGACAGACCCGCGCCTTCACGCCCAAACTATTGCTTGTAAAAAGTGTGGACCTAAACTTTCTTACTACCCTGAAGACTCGGCTGACCCGCTCTTAGCCTGTGTTTTAGCGATTAAAAATGGGGGTGTGGTTGCCGTTAAAGATGTTGGCGGTTTCCATTTTGTTTGCCTACCCGATAACGCTAAAGCGGTTGATTCTTTACGCATTTTAAAGGCGAGAGATAAAAAGCCGTTTGCCGTAATGTTTAGTAGTATTCAAAGCATTAAAGAGTATGCAAAGGTAGGTTCTTTAGAAGAGGAACTTTTGTGTTCTACCGCAAGGCCTATTGTTTTACTGGAAAAAATTAAAGATTTTTATAAAGGAGTTTGCTCCGGCAGTCGTTTTATTGGGGCGATGCTACCCTCGAACCCTGTACAAATAATGCTTTGCGACGCGCTGGGCCCCCTTATTATGACAAGCGGTAATATTTCGGGCGAACCGATTATAACCGAAAATAGCGTTATGCTAAAAAAGGCCGATGAGTCGGCCGAACTAAGTGGGGTTTTATACCATAACCGCGACATTATAACTCCGCTTGACGATTCAATTTACTACTGTTTAGATAATACCGCCCATATTATGCGCCGAGGAAGAGGCGTAGCCCCTTTGAGTATTCCGCTAAACGGAAATAATAAAACCGTTTTTGCGGCAGGGGGCGACCTTAAATCGACCTTTGGGTATTATAAAAACGGAAAAGCCATTTTGTCGCAACACTTTGGCGACTTAGAGGACGACGGTTGCGCCGAAGAATTTAAAAATTCGGCTAAACATATTTCTAATTTATTCGGCTTTAAACCCGATATGGCCGTAGTAGATATGCACCCATCTTATTATAGCGGTAAATTAGGTTCTACCCTTTACCCCGAAAGTATTTTAAAGGTTCAACACCACCACGCTCATATCGCTTCGGTTATGGCCGAACATAATCTGGACGAATGTTTAGGGTTCGCCTTTGACGGAACGGGATTTGGCGACGACGGCAGTATTTGGGGCGGAGAGGCCCTTTACTGTAAGGGTAAAGATTATAAACGAGTAGCCCACCTTAAAACGGTTGCTATGGCAGGGGGCGACGAAGTTTCTAAAAATGCGGCGGCCGCACTTACCTACTATTGCGCCGATGCAGGTATTCACCCGCCTAGCCATTCTATAAGCCCGAGCGATGCCGCAATTTTATCGGCGGCGGTTAAAATGGGCATAGGGCGCTTTTATTATTCGGGCGCAGGCAGGCTTTTCGATGCAGTAGCATCCCTTTTAGATTTTGCCCACTATAACAACTTTGAGGGAGAATGTGCTATTGCGCTTGAAAATGCGGCATATTATGCCATTAGCCAAAAGGCGGTTGCTTACCCGTTGGAACTGGATTATAATAATGGTATACTTGATACCGCTAAACTTATACGCGATATTGATACCGCCAGAAAACGCGGTATAGGAAGATATTCCTTAGCGCTAGGGTTTCACTATGCTTTAGCCGAAGGAATAGTTAAAGTGGCTAAAAAAGAGGGCGTTAAAGATATTGCGCTTTCGGGCGGAACCTTTAATAACCAAATTTTAAGCAGTTATCTTAAACGGCGCTTAGAGTCGCTTGGATTTAACGTTTATATGAACGAGAAAGTGCCTTGCGGCGACGGTGGAATTGCGCTTGGCCAACTATATTTAGCAACAAAAGAGGACTAAAATATGTGCGTTGCATTACCCGGAAAAATAGAAAAAATTGAAGATAATATTGCTACCGTAAACTTTTCGGGAAACCTTGTTCGCGCCCATACGGGTGTTGTTAAGGTTTCGGTTGGAGATTTTGTTCTTGTTCACGCAGGGCTTGTTATTCAAAAACTAGATAAGTCCGAAGCCGAAAGTATGGCCGAACTGTTTAAGGCAATAAAGGAAATTGAAAATGGATAAATTTTTAGAAATTGCCGATTTTCTTAAAAACTATAACGGTAAACCCGTAACTCTTATGGAGGTTTGCGGCACACATACCGCTTCGATAGTTGAAAACGGCATAGAAGATATGCTTTCTTCTAAAATTAGGCTTATAACAGGGCCCGGTTGCCCCGTTTGCGTTACCGTTTCGGAATATATCGACAAACTTTGTAGCCTTTCTAAAAAACCTAACACCTGTGTTTGCAGTTTTGGAGATATGATTCGCGTACCTTCTAAAAACGGGTGCTTACGCGATGCCCAGGCCGATGGCGGAAGGGTTTTAATGCTATACTCGCCCCTTGAACTTATTGATATAGCAAAAAAGGAACCCGACACAACCTTTATTTTTGCGGCGGTTGGGTTTGAAACTACTACCCCACTTTACGCCCTACTTTTAGACCAACTTATAAAACAAAATATTACTAACGTTAAACTTTTAACCGCCCTTAAAACTATGCCTAAAGTTATTGATACGGTTCTTTCTTCTTCGGACGAAATTACCGGTATGATAGCGCCGGGGCACGTTAGCGCCATTACCGGAAGCGACATTTTTAAAGATTCGGCCGAAAAGTTTGGTATTCCCTTTGTAGTAGCCGGATTTGAGGGGAAACAACTTTTAGCCGCTATTTGGGCGCTTGTAAAGTTACAAGGACAAGGGGTTGTTAAAAACTTTTACCCCGAAGTTGTTTCGTCCGAAAAAAACGCCGAGGCTACTACCCTTTGCGAAAAGTATTTTGAAGAATGTGATGCCGCTTGGCGCGGACTTGGTAAAATTGAGGGTTCGGGCCTAAAAATTAAAGAAGAATTTTCGCGTTTTGACGCGGGAAGTTTTAATCTATATAACGATTTTATTCCTAGCGGTTGCTCTTGTGGAAAGGTAATTGCAGGGCTTAAAAGGCCCGAAGAATGTCCCCTTTTCGGTAAGGTTTGTACTCCGACAAACCCCGTTGGAGCTTGTATGGTTTCGCAGGAAGGAAGTTGTTTTAATCATTATTTAAATAAAGGATAAGGTTTATGAAAATAACACTTGCACACGGAAGCGGTGGTCAGTCGACCAAACAACTTATTGAAGAAATATTTGCCGCTTCGTATAACAACCCTGTTCTAGATATGATGGAAGATAGCGCTATTGTAGATGGAAGCAAAAAAATAGCCATTACTACCGACAGTTTTGTTGTAGACCCCGTTTTCTTTAAGGGGGGAAATATTGGCCGACTAGCCGTTTGCGGCACTGTAAACGACCTTCTTATGCGCGGCGCTACGCCTAAATACATTACAAGCGCATTTATTATTGAAGAGGGTGCCGACACCGCACACCTTAAACTTATTGCAACATCTATGGCGCAGGCTGCAAAAGAAGCCGGCGTACAGGTTGTAGCCGGCGATACAAAGGTAATAAATGGAAACGGCGGTATTTATATTAACACCGCAGGGGTTGGATTTATTGATGGCGAAGACTTTTCTTCGGACAAGTGTAAAGAGGGGGACGCTATTATTGTTTCGGGCAATATGGGCGACCATCATGCCGCTATTCTTTCCCATAGAATGGGCATAAAAAACGATATTAAAAGCGATGTTGCTCCCCTTTGTGAAATGGTATCAAAACTTAAGGCCGAAAATATTGAAGTACGCGCTATGAGAGACGTTACAAGGGGCGGGCTGGGCACGGTGTTAAATGAACTTGCCGAAGCCTCTCAGACTTGTTTTGAGGTTATTGAAGAAAACATTCCCGTAGACAGTCAGGTTAGGTCTTTCGCTCTACTGCTTGGGCTTAACATTATGCATATGGGTAACGAGGGTAAACTTGTAGCGGTTGTAAGTTCTAAAGACGCAAACCGCGCTTTACAAATTATAAAAGCGAGTAAATACGGCGAAAATGCCGCCATTATAGGACAGGTTACAAATGGCGAAGGAGTTATTATGAAAACGCCTATTGGCGGTAAAAGGAAGGTTTCTATTTTAAT
>JAZODO010000076.1:0-2923 GCA_045597065.1 Acutalibacteraceae bacterium
GCATTAGTACTCGCTATTGCTATGGTTGCTACCTTCGCTGCTTGCGGTAACACCAACGCTACTGCTGAGTACAAAATCGGTATGGGTGTAGTTGTTTCTCTCGATTCTTCTGCAGATACCACTGCTCAGGCTGATGCTACCGTTGCTACCGTTATCATGGATGCTGATGGTAAAATCGTAGCTGCTGACCTTGACGTTGCTCAGACCAAGGTTACCGCTGCTGATGCTGCTGACCTTACCAAGGTTGACGTACGTACCAAGAAAGAAAAGGGTGCAGACTATGGTATGGCTGCTGCTCTTAACTATGGTATGGACTGGAACGGCGACGGCGTAGTTAAAGAATGGGATGCTCAAGCTGCTGCTTTCGCTGAAAAAATGGTTGGCAAGACCGCTGCTGATATAGAAGCTATCGCTACTAAACTTGCTTCAGACGGCAACCACAACATTGCTGACGATGCTGACCTTTTAGCTGTTTGCACCATGGACATCGTTGATTTCAAAGCGGCATTCGTAGCTGCTTGCAAAGATGCTGATGCTAAAACCTTCACCGCTGCTGCTGATTCCTTCAAACTCGGCCTCGCTGTAGATACCGACGTTTCTGGTTCTACTGCAGAAACCGCTCAACTCTACTCTACCTTCTCTGCTGTAGCTGTTGACGCTGAAGGCAAAGTTCTTGCTGCTATCGTAGACGCTATTCAGCCCACCGTTGCTTTCGATAAAGATGGCAAAGTTGGCGAAAAGACCTACAAGAACACCAAGCGTGGTCTTAAAGACGAATACGGCATGGCTGCTGCTCTTAACTATGGCATGGACTGGAACAGTGACGGCGTAGTTAAAGAATGGTATGTTCAAGCTAAAGATTACACCGACAAAATGGTTGGTAAAACCGCTGCTGATATCGAAGGCATCAAAACTAAACTTGCTTCAGACGGCAACCATAACATCTGCGAAGATGCAGACCTTTTAGCAGTTTGCACCATGGATGTTGTTGCTTTCAATGCAGACATGGTTGAAGCTATCAACGCTGCAAAATAATTTTGCATTAAACGCATAAATTAAGAGGGGACTTTAAAATCCCCTCTTTTTTTCTTGAACCGAGGTGTATGTTTTGAAAAACTTTGTTCTTCGTGCTTTGAGCTTGAGTTTAATATGTTTGCTTCTTTGTTCTTGTAGCTCGAACCAGGGCGAACAAGGCTCAAAAACACAAAAGTTTACGGCTTCTTATATCGAATATTTTGATACGGTTTGTACCGTTGTTGGCTATGAAGAAACTGAAGAAGATTTTAATATAGTAGCCGATAAAATTGAAACGCTACTTTCAAATTATAATAAACTTTACGATATTTATAATACCTATGAAGGCGTAAATAACGTTAAAACAATTAACCAAAATGCAGGTGTAAAACCCGTTAAGGTAGATAACGAAATTATTAAACTTATCGACTTTAGTGCCGAACTTTATACCCTTACTAATGGTACTGTAAATATCGCTATGGGAAGCGTTTTAAACATTTGGCATAATTATCGCGATATGTATGTAAACAGTCCGGAAGAAGCAAAACTCCCCGAAATGGGTGCTCTTCAAAATGCTAATGAGCATACCGATTTTAATAATATTATTATCGACCGCGAAAATAGCACAGTTTATTTAAAAGATTCAAAAATGTCGCTAGACGTTGGCGCGGTTGCAAAGGGTTATGCTACCGAGCAAATTGCAAAGGCTCTTATTGCCGACGGCGTTACTAACTATGCCTTAAATTTTGGCGGCAATATTAGAACTATCGGCGCTAAAGGCGATGGTTCAGACTGGTCGGCTGCCGTTACTAATCCCGATAAGGAAAGCGAAAAGCCTTATCTTATGAATGTTAAACTAAATGGTCAATCCTTTGTAACAAGTGGCTCTTATGAACGTTTTTATACTGTTGACGGGGTTAGATATCATCATATAATCGACCCTAAAACCCTAATGCCAAACAATACATTTACTTCGGTTTCTATTCTTGCTACCGATAGTGGCTTGGCCGACGTTCTTTCTACCGCGCTATTTAACCTAAGTTATGAAGAGGGTAATAGAGTTATTTCAAACCTAGAAGGCGTAGAAGCCGTTTGGATAACCGCCGAAAACGAAATTCTTTATAGCCAAAACTTTAAAGATGTAATTACTAAATATTATTAAAAAGCAGGTTTTTAAAACCTGCTTTTTTTATTGAAGACTAAATCGTTTTGTGTTATAATTTTTTTGGTGATAATATGAAACTTATTGTTTGTTTATGCGATAACGGCGGTATTTCTTTTTGCGGTAAAAGGCAAAGCCGCGATAAACTTCAAATTGAACAAATGTTAACCCTTATAGGCGAAAGTCGGCTTTTTATAACCGAATATTCTGCCCCTTTATTTGAAGAAAACTATAAAAATATTATTGTATCTAATAATCCTTTCGAACTCGCAAAAAATGATGACTACTGTTTTATAGAAAATATAGAAATTCCTAACCTTTCTTTTAAGGAGGTTGTAATTTACAAATGGAACAGAACCTACCCCGCAACCCAAAATTTTGATTTTAATATAATTAAAAATAGAACCTTAATTTCGGTTAAAGAATTCGTCGGCAATTCCCATGATACTATTACCGAGGAGGTATATAAATGATAAAACTTAATAAAACTTTACCTCTAATTATTGCGCTTTTAGTTTCGTTTGTTTTAGTTTTTACCGGTTGTACTGGACCTCTTCAAAACAGTGATGTAGTAGGTAGCAATAGTTCGTTATTATCTGGTTCTGAAAATAGTTTACATACCGAATCTTCAAATAATACAATCCCTAATCCAAACGAAGAACCCGAAAATAATAGTAGTGTAGGTAGTTCTGTGGACAATGGTGTTTCAAATAACACTAGTAGCACACCTACTTCTAATAATTCAAG
>JAZODO010000077.1:0-2055 GCA_045597065.1 Acutalibacteraceae bacterium
GTATCAACCCTTAAGCAGTTCTTTAAATATCTATCTGTTCAAACTAAACAAATTGAAGAAAATCCGACCGAACTGTTAGATGCGCCAAAACTTAAAAAATCACTCCCCAAGCACCTAACCTTAGAGGATTCCCTAAAATTACTGAATTCAGTAAAAGAAGATAATAACCCTAATTCAGCACGTGATTACTGCATAATTACTTTGTTTTTAAACTGTGGTATGCGATTATCAGAACTTTGCAATTTAAACGTTACCGACATAAATACCGACGGTTCGCTTAGAATTTTAGGTAAAGGCAATAAAGAACGCGTAATATATTTAAATGAAGCGTGTCGCTCTTCCCTACTCGATTATTTAAAAATTCGCCCTATGGAAGGCCTTCCTGCCGACCATAAGAATGCGTTGTTCATAAGCAGAAATAAGCGTAGAATAAGCAATAAAACTGTACAACACATTGTTTATTCTAATTTAGAAAAAATTGGTCTTGGTGGCAAAGGTCTTTCGGTTCATAAACTACGTCATACAGCCGCAACCCTTATGTACCAACACGGCGGTGTTGATATTAGGGTTTTACAAGATATTTTAGGCCACGAAAACCTAGGTACAACCCAAATATATACACACGTTGCCGACAGTCAGGTTAAAAATGCAATAGATGCTAATCCCCTATCTAATCTTAATAAAAAATAAAAAAAGAGAGATAAAGCAACCAGCTTTATCTCTCTTAAATTTTTAATTAAAGCATTTGTAAAAGAACACCTGCAGCTACTGCTGAACCAATAACACCTGCAACGTTTGGTCCCATTGCATGCATTAAAAGGAAGTTGCCGGGGTCTTCTTCTTGGCCAACCTGTTGCGATACACGAGCGGCCATAGGTACGGCAGAAACACCGGCCGAACCGATAAGAGGATTAACTTTACCGCCGGTAAACCAATACATAACCTTACCAAATAGAACACCGCTTGCGGTACTAATACAGAAAGCAACAAGTCCCATTGCAACGATACCAAGGGTTTTAGCGTTAAGGAAACTTGCGGCGTTGGTTGTAGCACCAACAGTAAGACCTAGGAATATAGTAACGATATTCATAAGCTCGTTTTGAGCGGTTTTACAAATTCTTTCAACAACGCCCGATTCTTTCATAAGGTTTCCAAGCATTAACATACCTACGAGAGGTGCTGCATCGGGAATTAAAAGCGATACAATAATTGTAACCATTATGGGGAAAATGATTTTCTCTGTCTTGCTAACGGTACGGAGTTCAGACATACGAACGAGGCGTTCTTTTTTAGTTGTTAAAAGCTTCATAATGGGCTTTTGAATAAACGGAATTAAAGCCATATATGAATATGCAGCAACCGCAATAGGACCTAAAAGTTCGGGAGAAAGTTTAGAAGTTACGAATATTGCGGTAGGACCGTCAGCGCCACCTATAATACCGATAGAACCGGCATCTTTAGGAGTGAATTCAAGGCCGGGAATACCAAGACCGCCAATAGCAAGAGCGCCAACGAAGGCAGCGAAGATACCGATTTGAGCAGCAGCGCCTAAAAGAAAACTTTTGGGGTTACTGATAAGCGGGCCAAAGTCGGTCATACAACCAATGCCTAAGAATATAAGTGGAGGATAAATACCAAGTTTTACGCCAAGATATAAAATATCAAGTACGCCGGCTTCAAATTCTTGCCCCATTAAAGGGCCTGAAGCGTGCTCACCTTTTAGAACGTGGCCTAAAACTGCCCAATCGATATGTCCTTCGGCAAAAAGTTCGGGATGAAAAACGTTGGCACCCGGAAGGTTTGCAAGAAGCATACCAAACGCAATAGGTAAAAGAAGTAAAGGTTCAAACTTTTTAACGATTGCAAGGTATAATAGACCGCAAGCGATAGCTATCATTACTGCAAACTTCCAACCGTCTCCCGTAAAGATAGCGGCAAAACCGGAATTTTGGAGAATTCCGACTACTGCATCTAAAAACGCATTAAACATTTAATTTACCGCCCTTTCTTAAAACGATTTGGTGTTATCTGCTATTCCGGCAGAAGCCCAAGCAG
>JAZODO010000078.1:0-3336 GCA_045597065.1 Acutalibacteraceae bacterium
CGAAGATTCTTTTGGTTGTAACTTTAATATTCTAATCGCTAATACCCCAAAGGTTATGGGCGTTAAAGAAATTATCGAAGAATGCGTTGCATTTAGAACCGAATGTGTTAAAAATCGCGTTTATTATACCCTTACTAAAACTAAAGAAAAACTTCATCTTTTAAAAGGTCTTCAAAAAATCCTTTTAGATATTGACAAGGCTATTAAAATTGTACGCGAAACCGAAGAAGAAAAAGAGGTTGTTCCAAACCTTATGATAGGTTTCGGTATCGACGAAGTTCAGGCCGAATATGTTGCCGAAATAAAACTTCGCCATCTAAACCGTCAATATATTATGAAAAAACTTGAAGACGTTGAAAATCTCGAAAAAGAGGTTAAAAACCTTGAAGAAATCTTCTCTTCTAAGCGTAAAATTTTAGGAATCATTATAAAAGAACTCGAAGCGGTTTCTGAAAAATACGGAATGGATAGAAAAACTACTATCATCGAAACCGACGGTGTTATAGATGAAGCCGAAGAAGAAATTGTTGACGATTCTCCCGTAACCTTCTTCTTTACTAAAGAAGGCTACTTTAAAAAGATTCCTACTCCAAACCTTCGTATGAGCGGCGAACAAAAGCTTAAAGAAGGCGATGAAATCGTTCAAATCTGCGATAGCACTAATGCGGTTGACCTACTCTTCTTCTCCGACAAACAACAAGTTTATAAGAGTAAAGCATCCGACTTTGCCGATACAAAGGCAAGTATCATAGGTGATTACATTCCCGCTAAGCTTGGTTTCGATGAAGGCGAAAACGCTATCTATATGGCGGTAGTTTCCAAGTATACCGGATTTATGATATTTGCTTTCGATAACGGTAGGGTAGCAAGGGTTCCAATGTCTTCCTACGCTACAAAAACCAACCGTAAAAAGCTAATCAACGCCTACTGTGGTAAGTTCCAACTTCATACCGCGCTTTACTGTGAAGAAGAATGCGACCTTCTCCTTTCTTCTACTAATGGCAGAATGTTAATGGTAAATACAACCGCCCTTTCCGAAAAGGCGGCTAAAGATAATGGCGGTATCGCCGTTATGACCCAAAAACGCGGACAGAGAATTTATACTGCCGAAAAATATGTAGAAGGAACTCTCGAAAAGCCTCATCGTTTTAGGCCTCGTAATCTTCCTGCCGCAGGTCAGGTTAAAAAAGATGAAGACATTGAACAAATGACCTTCTAATTAAAGCAAAACCGCTTATCACTTTAAAAAGTGATAAGCGGTTGTCGACAGTTTGCAAACGCAGGATATTTATATTGTCGACACTTATAATATGTGTAATATTTCTTTATATATCATAGGAATTATTTGACAAAGCAGTTTTTTTGATATATGATATAACTCAATGTAATATTGGAGGGATAGTTTTGGCTGAAGAATTAGCAAAAGTTTACGACTCCGGCGAAGTAGAAGACAGAATATATAAATTCTGGCTCGACGGAAATTTTTTCCACGCCGAAGTCGATGCAAATAAAGAGCCCTATACCATTGTAATACCACCACCAAACATCACCGGTCAACTTCATATGGGCCACGCGCTCGACGAAACCTTGCAAGATATTCTTATTCGCCATAAGAGAATGCAAGGCTATTCGGCTTTATGGCTTCCCGGTACCGACCACGCTTCAATTGCTACCGAAGCAAAAATTGTTGAAGCAATGAAAAAAGAAGGCCTTACTAAAGAAGACCTTGGTCGTGAAAAGTTCTTAGAACGCGCTTGGGAGTGGAAAGAACAGTACGGTGGCCGAATTATTAGTCAGCTTAAAAAGCTCGGCGCATCTTGCGACTGGGAAAGAGAACGTTTTACCTTAGACGAAGGTTGTTCTAATGCCGTTCGAGAAGTTTTCGTTCGACTTTATAATAAAGACCTTATCTATCGCGGCGAAAGAATTATTAACTGGTGTCCCCACTGTTTAACCTCTATCTCCGATGCCGAGGTTGTTTACAGCGAATCCGAAGGCAACTTCTGGCACCTTCGTTACCCCGTTAAAGACAGTAACGAATACTTACAACTCGCAACAACCCGCCCCGAAACTCTTCTCGGCGATACTGCGGTTGCCGTTCATCCCGACGACGAAAGATATAAGCATCTAATCGGTAAATCGGTTATTTTACCCCTTGTTGGCCGTGAAATTCCCGTTGTTGCCGACACCTATGTAGAAATGGATTTCGGAACAGGCGTTGTTAAAATTACCCCTGCTCACGACCCGAACGACTTCGAAGTAGGCCTTCGTCATAATCTCCCCGTTATCAACGTTATGACCGACGACGCTAAAATTAACGAACTCGGCGGTAAATACGTTGGAATGGACCGCTACGAAGCAAGAAAAGCTATCGTTGCCGACCTTGAAAAAGAAGGTTTCCTAGTTAAGATAGAACCTTTAAAACATAACGTTGGCGCTTGCTATCGTTGCAACTCGGTTGTAGAACCTCGTATTTCTAAACAATGGTTCGTTAGAATGGAACCTTTGGCTAAACCTGCTGTTGAGGCGGTTAAAACCGGCGATATTAAGTTTATTCCTGCCCGTCTTGAAAAAATCTATTTTAACTGGATGGAAAACATTAAAGACTGGTGTATTTCTCGCCAACTTTGGTGGGGCCATAGAATACCTGCTTGGTATTGTCCCGAATGTGGCGAAGTAATAGTTTCAAGAACCGACCCCGACAAATGTACTAAATGCGGCTGTGAAAACCTCCGCCAAGACGAAGATACTCTCGATACATGGTTCTCTTCGGCTCTTTGGCCGTTTTCAACCCTTGGTTGGCCCGATGAAAATATCGAACTTAAATATTTCTATCCTACCAACACCTTGGTTACAGGATACGATATTATCTTCTTCTGGGTTGCCCGTATGATTTTCTCGGGTCTCGAATATACCGACACCGCGCCTTTTAAAACCGTTTTGTTCCACGGTATCGTTCGCGATGCTAACGGTCTTAAAATGTCAAAATCGCTCGGTAACGGTATCGACCCGCTTCTTGAAATCGAAAAATACGGAGCCGACGCTCTTCGCTTTACTCTTGCTACCGGTAATACCCCCGGTAACGATATGCGTTATAGCCCTGAAAGGGTAGAAGCAAGCCGTAACTTTGCTAATAAAATTTGGAACGCGGCTCGTTTCCTCTTAATGAACTTAAAGACCGGCGAAGAAATGCCTCTTCCTTCCGAGTTAGCGCTCGAAGATAAATGGGTTCTTCATAAATATAACGAACTCGTTAAAGACGTAACCGAAAACCTCGATAAATATGAACTCGGTCTTGCGGTTGCAAAACTTTACGACTTTATTTGGGATATCTTC
>JAZODO010000079.1:0-2164 GCA_045597065.1 Acutalibacteraceae bacterium
CAGCGTTATTGGCGGGTTTTGCCTTTTCTTGCACTCTAAATTTTCATTTTAAGGTGCTTCGCAGTTTCGTAGAATAATAAAATTTTCTGTATTTAAGCCACAAAACGCAGAAAGGCTGTCGCCTTTCGAGGCTTTTGGCAACAATATGGGAAATTTTATTCGAGAAACAAATACTGCCCTACGAGGCGTGAGCGTTTTCGAATAGCAGTTTTTTTATATCATTTTAAGCGTTTTGTTAAGCCTTGCAACCGGTAAGCCTACAACGTTAAAATAGTCGCCTTTAATTTCTTTTACAAGTAGTGAACCATACCCTTGTATTCCGTAAGCGCCGGCTTTATCTTTATATTCTCCTGTTAAAATATAGTCTTCAATTTCCTTATCGGTTAGACTATAAAAGGTAACCTCGGTTACTTCAGAAAAGCTAATTGATTTAGCGTTTTTAAAAATAGCGCAACCGGTAATAACCTTATGTGTGTTGCCCGAAAGAAGCTTTAACATTCTAAAAGCATCTGTATCATCTTTTGGTTTTCCTAAAATTTCGCCATTTATTATAACCGATGTATCACATCCAACAACTGTTTCGTTAGGATGTTCTTTAGAAACTGCCAAAGCTTTTCTGACGGCCAACATTTCGGGAACGCTTTCGGCCGAAATGTTATCTTCAAAACTTTCGTCTACGTTTGCGGGTAAAACTAAAAAGTCTTTAGTTATAATAGAAATTAGTTCTTGTCTTCTAGGCGAAGCCGAAGCCAAAATTAGCACAAAATCAACTCCTTAAAATAGGGAAGAGCCTTTTTAATCATTTCGGTGTCTACGCAGTATGAAATCCTAACGTAGTTTTTAGCGCCAAAAGATTCTCCGGGAACTATTAGTAGGTTTTTTTCTTTTGCAAGCTTTGAAAAACTATTTCCGTCGCCAAAAGGCGCTTTAACAAATAGGTAAAAAGCTCCGTCCGGTTTTACGCATTCGTAACCATATTCGCAAAGCGCGGTATAAAGAAGTTCTCGATTAGTTTTATAGTCGTATAAATTAGGTTCTACGTCTACGCACTTTGCAATAACTTCTTGTAAAAGAGAGGGGGCGCATACGTAGCCCATAGCCCTTGCCGCGCCAGCTACTGCCGCGTAAAGGTTTAGGCTTTCTGACGCAAAATTTGGAACGTAAACGTAACCAATTCGTTCGCCCGGAAGAGAAAGCGATTTACTATAAGAGTAACAAACTACCGTGTTACTATAAATGCTTGGAATATAGGGAACTTCGGTGTTATCATAAACTAGTTCTCTATAAGGTTCGTCGCTAATGATGTAAATCGGGTGGCCAAACTCGGTTTCTTTCTCTCTTAAAAGGTTAGCGAGTTTTTCTAATGTTTCTTTAGAATATACTCTGCCCGAAGGGTTATTTGGCGAGTTTACAATTACTGCCGCAGTATTTTTGTTTAAAGTTTTAGAAAGACTTTCAAAGTTAATTTGAAAATCTTTTTCGTCTAGTTCTGCTACCTTTAACTTTCCGCCCGATGTTTCGGCAAATACCTTATATTCGGGGAAATAGGGGGCAATAGCTATAAATTCGGTATTTTCGTTTTTAGTAAGCGCCCCAAAAACTGAACATAGCGCTGCTGCAGCTCCACAGGTAATATAAATTTCATCCGCGCTACATTTAATATTAAAACGCGAACTAATAGAGTTAGCAATAGCGGTTCTGGTTGCAACGCTGCCTTGTGCGCTTGTATAACCGTGAACCGTTTTAGAGCTATTTAGTATTTCTAAAATTGCTTGGTTTACGGCCGCGGGCGCAAGGGTGCTTGGATTCCCAAGGCTAAAGTCGAAAACATTTTCGGCCCCAACCGTTTCGGCCATCTTTTTTCCATATTCAAAAAGTTCTCTGATAGAGGAGCGTTCGGTTCCGTATTTAAGGTATTTTTCGTTTATCAAAACTATTCTCCTAAAACAAAAATAACATAATACTAATATAATTCTCAAATAAAATTATGTCAACACATTTATAACAATAATAGATTATTAAAAAATTATAAACTTTGATTGATATTTTTTTAACGAAAATTCTTGACTTTTTTTAAATCTTGGTGTAAAATGTCTATAACTTAGGGTAAACTACCCTTTGCGAAAAAAGTACTTTTTTTAAAAGGAGTAAATGTTATGAAAAA
>JAZODO010000080.1:0-2316 GCA_045597065.1 Acutalibacteraceae bacterium
TTAGTTTCGGTTCCACGAGAAAGCTGAGCGCAGGCTACAACCGGAACGTTAAGTTCTTTTGCCATAGCTTTAAGGTTACGGGTAATATCGGAAACTTCTTGAACGCGGTTTTCGGTTCGTTTGGCCGACTGCATAAGGCCCAAATAGTCGATAACTACGAGGTCTACCTTTGGCATTCTAAGAAGTTTCGCCTTCATTTCGGGAACGGTGATGCCCGAAGTTTCGTCGAAATATATTTCAGAAGCAGCAAGGTTTGTACCCGCTTGGGCAAGTCTTGTCCATTCATCGGTAGAAAGGTCGCCCGTGCGAAGTTTTTCGCTTTCGATAGAAGCTTCGTTAGAAAGCATACGTTGAGCCAACTGGTCGCGAGTCATTTCGAGCGAGAAGAAGCAAACGGTTTTTTTAGCAACTACCGCAGCATGACGAGCGATATTAAGAGCGAAAGAGGTTTTACCCATACCGGGACGAGCGCCCAAGATAATTAGGTCGGACTTATTAAGGCCGGTAATTACCCTATCGAGCGAAGAAATTCCGGTAGGAATACCTTTATAGTCGTCGGCCGTTTCAGGGTCGGTAATCTTGGTAAGACGGGCGTAGGTTTCTTCTTCGATAACCTTTCCTATATGAACAAGTCCCGATACGTCGCGGCCTTGGCGAATATCGTAGATTGCTTGTTCGGCGTGGTTAAGCAAAATATCGGGGTCGACAAGATTTTCGTTTACATTAGTAATAATGTTTTCAGCCGCAGCTAAAAGAGCGCGCGCATAATAGCGGTCTTTTACAAGTTCAACGTATGTATTTATGTTTTTAGAGGTAGGAACTATTTGGGCAAGTTTAGTAAGATATGCCTTACCGCCTGCCTCGTCGTAAACGCCGTTTCTTTTAAGTTGTTCTAAAAGAGAAATAAAGTCGATAGCCTTACCGCCCATTTCTAACATTCCGCGAAGTGTTTTATAAATTTCGCGGTGTTCTTTCAGGTAGAAGTATTCCTCTTTAATTTGGGTTGCAACAAGATTTAAACATTCGGGGTCGATAATAATCGCACCGAGAACAGCTTGTTCCGCATCGATAGAATAGGGCGCGTTTAAACTGCCTGAATCGGGCAGAAAGTTTAGTTTTTCAGCCATTTTAAGCCACCTTAATTTTAAAATTTATTTGTTAGCAACAACAACGGTAAAGGTTGCGGTAATATCGGTAAAGAGTTTTACGGTTGCGGTATATTCACCGTAGTTTTTAATATCGGCAACGGTAAGTTTCTTTTTGTCGATAGAAATGTTTAAAAGTTTATTAAGTTCGGCCGCAATTTCTTTAGAGGTTACGCTGCCGAAGAGTTTTCCGTTTGCGCCTGCTTTTGCATAAAGGGTTACCTTTGTACCTTCGATTTTGTTTGCAAGAGCCTTTGCGGCAGCTTTATCTTCTTCGTAGTGGAAAACTGCTGCATTTTGTTTGCTTTTAAGTTCGCTCATAGCAGCAGCGTTTGCTTCTTTTGCTAAGTTTTTTGGAAAAAGGAAGTTTCTGGCATATCCGTCGGAAACTTCTACGAGAGTTCCCTTTTTGCCTTGTCCTTTAACGTCTGCTAGTAAAATTACCTTCATTTTTATCACCTTTCAAAGAGCTTTTTATTTTTGCTCTATATATTCTTTTATTGCTTTAATAAGCAGTGTGCGAGCCTTTTCAAAATCGAGGGTTTCAAGCTGACAGGCCGCAACCGTTTTATGACCTCCGCCGCCGAGTTTAGCCATTATTTTTTGAACGTCGACATCGCCAAAAGAACGGGCCGAAATATTTACCTTCTCTTCACACGGGCAAAGCACAAAGGAAGCGAAAACTCCATTTATGCCTAAAAGTTCGTCGGCCGCCTGGGCTGTTGCGATTCTTGTAAATTTATCTTGGTTTTTGGTTTGGGCGATAGCAAAGTTTTCAAAAAGTTCTACGCCCGAAATTATTTCGTATTTACGTTTACATACGTCGACCGATTCGGAGAACATTTTCTTTATAAGCACAGGGTCGGCTCTGTTTTGCCTTAAAAAAGCTGCCGCTTTAAAGGTTTGTGCGCTTGTATTCATAACAAAATTCTTTGTGTCGAGCATAACACCCGAAAGAAGAGCGGTTGCCGCCACCGTAGCAAGTTTTTGAACCCCTAAAAGCCTTATGATTTGAGTAACTATTTCACAGGCTGAAGAAGCCGAACTTTTTATATAGTTGGCAACCGTTTGGTCAACAAAGTCATTTGCCTTACGGTGGTGGTCAATTATTATTACGTTTTGAACCTCTTCGTAAAGTTCTAGATAGTCCATTATTACGGGACGGTGGGTA
>JAZODO010000081.1:0-2890 GCA_045597065.1 Acutalibacteraceae bacterium
ATCGGCAATAATTTGAGCGTAAGAAGCATCAGCAAGTAGGTCATTTCCGTCTAGGTCAGATAGGTAGTAAACCTTACCGTAAGCGTTAACGCCAACTGCAAGCGCAGTATCACCTTGCTTTGCAAGCATTACGTAAGCAGAACCGTTTACAGGAGTGCTAATAGAAACGATAGATGCAGGACCACCATTTAAATCAACTTTATTTAAGGTGTATGCACCGGATTTGTCGGCGCCATTGGGAATTATTTTAGAAACGAGGTCGAGGAATTTAGCATCGTCAGATTTTTCTACGTCGGCATATTCGAAGAATACGTTATATGCTTCTCCAACAGCGGTGCTGATAGCTGTAGAAGTAAAGGTACAACCACCAACTAATACGTCGGAAAGGGTTGCATCTTTGCCTTCATATAAAGGCATAAAGTCGGCAGCAGCACCCTTTGTTTCAGCGTAGTTGGTAATTACAAGCTTTGTAATTACACCTTCGTTGTTAATACCAACGATAATCTGAAGAGGAGACTGGCTATAGCTGGAAGATGCCTGAAGTTTAAAGGCAAAACCGCTTCCGCCTAAATCTTTCTTCATTTCGAGAACGGTTTCGGGGAACTGACCGGTAACGTTTTCGAAGTCAGTAGCATCGGGAAGAACTTCGAGATAAGCTGCGTCTGCAGCAGCGCCGGCGTTCTTTTCAATTATAGGGGCGGTAATATAGTTAATACCCGAAAGTGCTAATGTAACTACAAGACATACAGCAGTTAAAACTATAATGCTTTTAATATTATCTTTTTTCATTACTTAACACCTCCAAAGGGTTTAGTAGCGGTCCAGTTAGTGATATAAGGAGTAAGAATATTCATAAAGAGAATAGAGAAGGATACGCCTTCGGGATATGAACCCCACTCACGAATAGCGAACGTAATTAGTCCGCAACCAAGGCCGAAAACAACCTTACCCCATTTAGTGCAGGGGCTTGTTACATAGTCGGTTGCCATAAAGATAGCGCCAAGCATTAAGCCGCCCGAAAGAATTTGATAGGTAGCATCGTGAAGTGCGGTAAGAACTCCTGAGTTTAAAGAGGTTACAAAAGAAAGCACAAACACAGTACCAATAAATACTACGGGAATGTGGAAGCTAATTACTTTTCTAACAACTAGGTAAACGCCGCCCATAATAAGGGTTAAAGCGCAAGTTTCACCAATAACACCGTTATGAGTACCGAGTAAAAGGGTTAAAAGTTTAGGTGCATCGGCAGCTTCTGCTACAAGGGGAGTAGCTGTTGCAATGAGTTCTGCGCCTTCGGGGTTTAGGTTAAAGAGTTGGCCTGCTGCAGGTCTAACGTAGTTGGCCATAGTTCCGGTAAATGCGAGGAAAAGAACAATTCTACCTACAAGAGCAGGGTTAGCAAAGTTCATACCAAGACCGCCGAAAAGTTGCTTAACAACAACTATAGCAACAACGCTACCGATAACAGCTTGCCAAAGAGGAATTGTAACGGGTAGGTTAAATGCGAGAATGATACCGGTTACAACTGCCGAAAGGTCGCCAACAGGAATAGGCTTTTTACAAATAAGGCAGAATAAAGCTTCACTTACTAAACAAGATGCAACACATACTGCGGTAACAACTAAAGCGCGAATTCCAAAGATTAAGAAGGACGCAATAATTGTAGGAATCATCGCGATAATAACGTCGAGCATAACAAGAGTAGTTGAACTTTTATCGCGAAGATGAGGAGATACGGAAATAACTAATTTACTCATTATTTATTACCTCCATTCTTTTCTGCTTGATATTTTCTAAGAGCTGCTTTAGCTAGTTTGTTGTTTTCAACAAGGGGTCTTTTTGCGGGACAAACAAAGGAACAACAACCACATTCCATACAAATGTTTACTTTTCTCTTTTCTAAAAGTTCCATATCGTTTGCTGCAAGAGCGCGACCGTATTCTAGGGGCATAAGATTTAAGGGACAAGCGCTAACACATTTTCCGCAACGAATACAGGGAGTAGGTTCGGGAAGCACAGCATCTTTTTCATTAAATGCAATAATTGCGTTAGTGTTCTTCATGATAGGAGCGCTGGTATCGGGAACAGAAATACCCATCATAGGACCGCCGTATAGAACTTTTTTAGGTTCGGCTTTAAAGCCGCCGCAAAAGTCAAATACTTCTTGCATAGCGGTACCAATAGGAACGATAACGTTCTTAGGCTCTGCTACTGCGCTTCCATCAACGGTAACAACCTTATCAACTAGGGGAATACCGGTTTTCATATACTTAGCAAGGAAGGTAAGTGTTGTACAGTTTAATACAACAACGCCAACGTCGATAGGAAGTTTTCCTTCGGGAACAACCTTACCTACACAGTTGTAAATTAAAACTTTTTCGCCACCCTGAGGGTAAACAGAGGGAAGCGCTTTAACAACAATAGTAGAATCTTCCTTAGCTAGTTTTTTCATTTCAGCAATAGCTTCGGGTTTGTTCTTTTCAATACCGATAACAACCTTTTTAACGTTTAAATACTTTTTGAGCATTAAAACGCCTTCCATAACCCAGTTAGCGTCATCAATCATGGTTCGGGTATCAGAAGTGATATAAGGCTCACATTCGGCGCCGTTAATAACAACTTCTTGGATTCTTGCGGTGTCTTTAACGTCAAGCTTAACCGATGTGGGGAAGCCTGCGCCGCCAAGCCCAATTGCACCGCTTGCTCTTACTGCAGCAATAAAGCTGTCGTAATCGGTAACGGTGGGGGGAACGCAAGATTCGCTAACTGCCATTTCTCCATCTGATTCAATAGTGATACAAGTAGCATTTGCGCCGTTACTTGCAATCATAGGTCCAACAGCAGTAACTTTACCCGAAACTGTTGCATGAACAGGTGCGCTTACAAAACC
>JAZODO010000082.1:0-2819 GCA_045597065.1 Acutalibacteraceae bacterium
CAAACTTTGCACCTGCGGCAACAAGTTTTGCGACCGATTCAACAACTGCCAGGTATGCACCATGGAAAGGACTCTTTTCGGTGATGAAGGGGTTGTAGCCCCAAGCCATAAGAGAAACGGTGTCGGTGTGAGCCTTTTCAACAGAAATCTTGTTGACCATAGCCTGAATGGGTGTCTGCTGATATTTTCCGCCGAAGGGCATAAGAACTGTGCCTGCGCCGATAGTAGAGTCGAAGCGCTCGGAAAGGCCTCTCTTTGAGCAGACGTTAAGGTCGTCGGCAAGGTTCATATATTCACTCACAAAGTCTTCTCCTACTGCCTTATCAAAGACTTCGGGCTTTTTGGAGTAGACCTTGATGTGTTTTTCTGCACCGTTGGAGTTTAAGAACTCACGGGAGATGTTGACAATAGATTTGCCGTTCCAGTTCATAACGAGTCTGGGTTCTGCCTGAACACGTGCAACAACAGTTGCTTCAAGGTTTTCAGTTTTGGCAAGTTCCTTAAAGCGCTCAACGTCCTTTGCCTCTACAACAACTGCCATACGCTCTTGCGACTCGGAGATTGCAAGCTCGGTTCCATCAAGTCCGTCATATTTTTTGGGAACGGCGTTGAGGTCGATAACAAGTCCGTCGGCAAGTTCTCCGACAGCAACCGAAACACCGCCTGCGCCAAAGTCGTTACAACGCTTGATAAGTAGAGAAGCTTCTTTGTTTCTAAATAGGCGTTGGAGTTTTCTTTCTTCGGGGGCGTTACCCTTTTGAACTTCGGCACCGCAAGATTCTAGCGATTCTAAGGTATGAGATTTAGAAGAACCGGTAGCGCCGCCGCAACCGTCGCGGCCTGTACGGCCACCTAAAAGAATTACTATATCGCCATCTTCGGGGCGTTCACGACGAACGTTTTCAGCCGGTGCAGCCGCAATTACTGCGCCGATTTCCATACGCTTTGCAACATAGCCGTCGTGATAAATTTCGTCTACCTGGCCGGTAGCAAGACCGATTTGGTTGCCGTAGGAAGAATAACCTGCGGCAGCGGTAGTAACGATTTTACGTTGGGGAAGTTTTCCTGCCATAGTTTCACTAACAGGTTTGGTCGGGTCGGCCGCACCGGTTACACGCATAGCAGCATAAACATAACTTCTACCCGAAAGCGGGTCGCGAATTGCGCCGCCGATACAGGTAGCAGCGCCACCAAAAGGTTCGATTTCGGTGGGGTGGTTGTGGGTTTCGTTTTTAAAGAGTAAGAGCCAATCTTGTTCTTCACCTTCAACGTTTACCTTAATTTTAACGGTACAAGCGTTGATTTCTTCGGATTCATCTAGATTAGGTAGTTTACCCTCTTTGTTTAAATATTTAGCGGCAAGAGTACCAATATCCATAAGGTTAACGGGTTTGGTTCTGCCGATTTTTTCTCGAACAGCAAGATATTCATTATAAGCCGCTTGAATGGTTTCATCTTCGAACTCGGCCGAATCGATAGTTGTAAGGAAGGTAGTATGACGACAATGGTCGGACCAGTAGGTGTCTATCATTCTAATTTCTGTGATAGTGGGGTCGCGGTCTTCCGACTTAAAGTAGTCTTGACAGAACTTAATATCATCGTTATCCATAGCGAGGCCATAGGTTTTAACGAAGTTAGCAAGACCATCTTCGTCTAACTGTAAAAAGCCATTTAGGGTAGCAACTTCGGTAGGAATGTCGTAAACAGAAACTAGCGTTTCGGCCTTTTCGAGCGAGGCTTCGCGGCTTTCTACGGGGTTGATAACATACTTTTTGATTGCTTCAACATCTGCATCTGATAAGTTTCCGTAAAGAACATATACTCTGGCAGTTTTAACTAGGGGGCGGTCGCCTTGGCTAATAATTTGAATACATTGGGCAGCAGAGTCGGCACGTTGGTCGAACTGGCCGGGAAGATATTCGGTAGCGAAAACGATAGCACCGTTTGTATTTTCTACATCGGTTGTTACAATATCAAGCTGAGGTTCGCTAAAAACAGTTTTAACGGCGTAATCAAAAAGGTCTTTTTCGATATTTTCTACATCGTAACGGTTAAGTAAGCGAAGGTTAGAAAGGCCCTTTATTTGAAGCAAAGAAACTATATCGTTTTTAAGGGCTTTTGCTTCGTTAGCAAGAGATTCTTTCTTTTCTACATAAACTCTATATACCATTTTTAATCTCCTTAATTTAGGGCTTTAATTGCCTTTTGGCCAATATCACTACGATAGTAGGCGTTTTCGAAGGTTACGTTAGGAACTTCTTTATAGGCCTTTTCTACGGCAGAAACGAGGTCATCGGCCACCGCTACAACGCCTAATACTCGGCCACCTGAGGTTAGAACCTTTTCGTTTTCGAGTTTTGCGCCAGCAACGTAGACTTCGGCTTTACAGTTTTCGGAAACCTTAATTTCGAAGCCTGTTTCGTATTTTCCGGGATAGCCTTTAGAAGCCATTACAACGCAGCAAGCCGCTTTGTTCGCAAACTTAACTTCGATATCTGCAAGTTTTTCATCGCGAACCGCCTTCATAACTGTAAAGAGGTCGGTTTCGAGAAGAGGTAGTACAACCTGGGTTTCGGGGTCGCCAAAACGGCAGTTATATTCGATAACCTTAGGGCCGTTTTCGGTTAGCATTAAACCGAAATATAGGCAACCTTTAAAGGTTCGGCCTTCGCTGTTCATAGCCTTTACGGTAGGTAGGAAAATGGTTTCCATACACTCTTTTGCAATTTCTTCGGTATAGTAGGGGTTTGGGGCTATTGTGCCCATACCGCCTGTGTTAAGGCCCATATCGTTATCGAGAGCGCGTTTATGGTCCATAG
>JAZODO010000083.1:0-1698 GCA_045597065.1 Acutalibacteraceae bacterium
GGTTACGCGAAACCGCACCACCAATTTTTTTAGTAACCGTAATTCCGAGTCGGATTTTTTGAGAACGGTTTTTTACCGCATAGGCTACGAACGCGGGAGTAACCATAGCTTCTCCGCGTCCGTAAATTCGTCTGAAATCAGAATTGAGTTTCAGTTTTTTAAAACAGTACATAGGAGATTAGTATGTGAGCTGCTTTCTGCCCTTTGCTCTGCGGCGGGCAAGTACCTTGCGTCCGTTAGCGGTAGCCATTCTCTTCATGAAGCCGTGTTCCTTCTTGCGATGGAGCTTCTTGGGCTGGTAAGTTCTTTTCATCTTGAACCCTCCTTAAAGTAGTATTGGCACACGTAGGGGGATAGTTCCCCTTATACATAGCCTATCAGTTTAAGATTATAACCTAATATACCCTATTTTGTCAACCAAAATTTTATTGTTTTTATAAGTTGACACCCTTATTTTTGAGTGTTAAAATTAAGAAAACAACAAAGGAGGCCAAGGGTTTTAAGGGTATGAAAAGAAAAACCGTAAACCAACACCTTAAAGAAAAATTTGGCGTTAAGGTTTATAAACTCGCGCTAGACGGAAATATGACCTGCCCTAACCGCGACGGCACCCTTGGAAATAGGGGTTGTATTTTTTGCAGCAGCGGCGGTAGCGGAGAGTTTGCCGAAAAATATTCTACCGATATTTTTGCCCAAATAGAACGCGCAAAGGCGCGGGTAGAGGCTAAAAATAAAGGCGGAAAATATATAGCCTATTTTCAGTCGTTTAGTAATACCTACGCCCCAATAGAATACCTTAAAAGATTATATTTTGGCGCCTTATCACACCCCGATGTTGTAGGGCTGGCCATAGCAACCAGGCCCGACTGTTTAGGCGAAGACGTAATAGCCCTTATTAAAGAGGTAAACGAGATAAAGCCGGTTTGGGTTGAACTCGGGCTTCAAACGGCCGACGATAGCGTTGGGCAATATATTAGGCGCGGTTTTAAAACGAACGTTTTTACCGATGCAGTAAAAAGGCTTAAAGCCGCGAGTATTGAAACGGTTGCACATATTATTATAGGGCTACCAAACGATAACCCCGTAGAAACGGCACGATTCGTTTCAGGTTTAGGGGTAGATGGAGTTAAGTTTCATCTTTTACACATTTTAAAGGGAACCGACCTTGAAGCCGAATACTTAAAGGGCAAGGTTACCGTTTTAAGTTTAGAAGAGTATACAAAAATACTAAAAGACTGCCTTTTAGCGCTAGACCCTAAAATTATAATTCACCGCCTTACAGGCGACGGAGATAAACGGCTTTTAATAGCCCCTCTTTGGAGCGGAGATAAGAAAACAGTTTTAAATTATATAAATAAAGAGTTAGAGGAAATATAAAAAGCACCCGAGAGGGTGCTTTTTACTTTAATAAACTTTCAAAGGTTGTGTTGAAAACTTTAGAAAATGCGAGCAACTCTATATCTGTAACAAACCTTTTGCCACATTCTATTCGTTGAATAGCATTTTTATCAAGGTCAATACCCACCAATTGCATTTTATCTGCAAGTGCTCTTTGAGAAAGTTTTAGTTCCTTTCGAAATTTGCTTATATTTTTTCCGCAAATATTGTTTAAACCATCATTTGTCTTGTTTATAAACATAATTTCTCCTTTTTGACATTTAGTGCTTGTCAACAAGGAAATTATATGCTATAATGTGG
>JAZODO010000084.1:0-4876 GCA_045597065.1 Acutalibacteraceae bacterium
GCATAATTTGTGTAATATTCGATATCAAATACAGGACCTGTTGTATAAGAAATTGCTGCTTGTGTATGAGCGCCCTCTTTTTTTGCAGCCGCAATAGCGGTTTCAAGATTTCTAAAATCATTAAGAGCGTCAAAAATACGAAGAATATCAATACCGTTTGCTACAGATTTTTGAACAAAATATTCAACAACATCGTCTGCGTAATGACGATATCCAAGCATATTTTGACCACGGAAAAGCATTTGAAGTTTAGTATTAGGACAATGTTTTCTAATAGTGCGAAGTCTATCCCAAGGGTCTTCGTTTAAGAAACGAAGGCAACTATCGAAGGTTGCACCGCCCCAACATTCTAAAGAATGATAGCCGATTTTATCTAGGCTTTCAAGCATAGGAAGCATTTCTTCCATAGACATACGAGTTGCTATTAAGGACTGATGAGCATCTCTTAAAACGGTTTCGGTAATACCAATACGAGCCATAAAGACGCGAACCTCTTTCTTTTTTATTTAAGTGATACGAGAACCTTACCGGATTCAACCGATTCGCCCTTTGCTACGTTAACAGCAGCAACTTCGCCATCGCGAGGAGCGTAGATTTCGTTTTCCATTTTCATTGCTTCTAAAACGCAAAGAACGTCGCCCTTTTTAACGGCTTGACCGGCAGAAACGTTAACAGAAAGAACGGTTCCGGGCATAGGAGCGCAAACACTTTCGCTACCTTGAGCTGCGGGAGCAGCAGGTGCGGCAGGGGTAGCAACAGGAGCAGCGGCTACGGGAGCAGAAGCAACTTCACCAACTTCTTCAACACAAACGTCATAGGTAGTTCCGTTTACAGTAACTTTTAATTGTTTCATAATGTATTAACCTCCATTAAAGCGGAATATTTGTATGTTTTTTGCTAAGAGTAGAAACTCTCTTAGAAGAAAGAATATCTAGAGCAGAAATAATTTTTCCTGCAGTTTCCTCGGGAGCAATTACGTCGGTTACAAGACCAACGGCAGCGGCCTTAAAGGGAGAACACTTATCTAGCGCATATTCCTTTTCGAGGTCTGCGCGAGCTTCGCCCGCTAAAAGCCTATCTTTATAAAGTAGTTGAACTGCTGTCATAGGTTCAAGAGTTCCGATGACTGCATTAGACCAAGCATATACCATATCAGGTGCAGCAGCGGAAGAAACAAAAGCAATATATGCACCGGAAAAAGCGTTACCGGTTACCACAGAAATTTTAGCGGTAGTTGCTTCACTATATGCGCTAGTTAATATAGATACGGCATTAACATCGCAAAGCGCTTCACAGCCCTCTTTAGCAGAAAGACCTAAAGAATCAACAACAGTAATTACAGGAATTGAAAAAGCATCACAGAAACGAACAAACTTAGCGGCTTTTTTAGCACCGTTAGCGCAGAAATAACCGTCGTTTTGTTCGGGGTTAGTAGCGACAACGCCAACCGAAGCGCCGCCAACTCTTGCAAAGCCGATTTTAACACATTTAAAAGCATCTTCAGAAACTTCAAAGAAACTAGAGTCATCTACAATAGCTTCGATAGAAGTATTTCCGCTAGCAGCAACATAGTCTGCCATAATGGGTTCGGAAAGGTTGTTAGAAGGCATATATGCTAAAAGAGTTGCAACCTTTTCCATAGCATCTTTATCAGATTCTACAACAAAAGCAGCCGAACCATTTTTAGCAGCTTCGGTTGCATTAGAAGCAGAAGAAGCGGTTAAATAGAATTCTGCCTTATCGGTCATAACAACGAAATCAGCCATAGAAGCTAAAACGGCCGCGCTACCGATACAAGGACCGGCAACAACCGAAATTTGGGGAACAACGCCCGAAACGTTTCCGGCCGCTTTAATAAGCGAACCGTAAGCTTCGAGTGCCTCAACGCCTTCGTCTACATGGGCACCGAAAGAATCAAAAACAGCAACAACAGGGGCGCCTGTTTTAGTTGCTAAATCGTAAATGTGAGAAATTTTAGACGCTTGAACTTTACCCATAGCGCCTTTGTTTATATCGATGCTTTGAGAATATGCATAAACGGCCATACCGTTTACTTCTCCGTAAGCGGCTACGACCTCACATTCGGTATCATTATTTTTAAGAAAACGGTCAATTTCAGTAAAAGTACCGTTATCAAAAAGCATTGCTAAACGCTTTCTTGCGTTTGAATCGGTAAGTGCAGAAACTTCAGATTCAAAAGCTGTTTTACTATCTGTAATGCTCATATAAGCCCTCCATAATGTGAAAAACTCACAAATATTACCAATTTAATATTATAACACAAACTTGTCAAGTAGACAAGAGTTTTTTAAACTAGTTTTGTTGTTTAGACTGAGAAATATTTGTTAAGCGTTTAAGTTCTTTTTCGTTTAAATTTCTCCACTTTCCTTGACCTAACATTCCAAGTTTTACCCCGGCAATTTCGGTTCGTTTAAGGCGTAGAACTTCGAGCCCAACCTTTTCGCACATTTTACGAATTTGGCGGTTACGGCCTTCGTGAATAATAAAGTTTAAAACCGTTCTATCTTCTTTACGCTCTATAACAAAAACATCACAAGGAAGAGTTAATCTTCCGTCAGAATCGATATCAACGCCAGAAGCCAAAGTATCTATTTGTTCATCGGAAACGGTTCCCTTAACGGTTACGCGATAGGTTTTATTAACGTGGGAAGATGGGTGGGTAATTTTATTAGAAAATTCGCCATCATTAGTCATAAGTAAAAGGCCTTCAGAATTTCGGTCTAGTCTGCCTACCGGGAACACCTTAACAGGCACATCTTTTACAAGTTCTGCAACACATTTTCTATCGCGTTCGTCGCTCATTGTTGTAACAAAACCGCGAGGCTTGTGAAGCATTATGTAAACCTTTTCGGTAGAGGCAATAATCCTTTTACCCATTACGGTAATCTTATCACGAATAGGGTCAACCTTATCTCCAACGTAGGCTACCCTACCGTTTACCTTAACCTTACCTAAAGCAATAAGTTCTTCAGACCTGCGGCGTGATGCTACGCCGCTTTCGGCCATAAATTTTTGAAGTCTAATTCTGTTATCTTTCATTAGTATTAAATATCTCCGTTTTCGATAACGGTTTTCTTTTCGAACATTTCGCGAATTTTTTGAAGAAGTTCGGGTACCTGTTCAATAATCTTATCAGTTGTTGTTAAGTTAGCGTTTACCTGAAGCATTTTTACGTTAGAACCGCAAACGCTGATTAAAGCAATAGGAGTAACTGTAACTCCTGCTCCCCCACCGCCGCCGAATACTTTAGACTGGGTTTTAGAGGGGAAATCGGAACCTCCGGTTGCTAGACCGAAAGAAACCTTAGATACGGGAATAAGAGTAACATCACCGGCATAAACGGGAGTACCAATGATTGTGTCTGCATCTACCATAGCTTTAAGATTTTCAAGAGTAACGCTCATTATAGATTCAATATTCTTTTCAGGCATTTTGTATTCTCCAATCTTTAATTTATATAACTATTTTTAACTCTAGTTTTTAAAATATTCGGTTTAAATATCGGGGCGAACTTCAAGTTGTTCTGCAATATCTACTTCTGCATTGCCATTTTCGGGAAGAGGCGGTAAATCCGATAACGATTCTAGCGAAAAACAACGCAAGAAGTTATTAGTTGTACCGTATAAAAGCGGTCTTCCGGGAAGTTCAAGTCGGCCTCGTTCTTCTACAAGGTCTTTTTCAACAAGTGTTGCAATAACGCTTGAACAATCTACGCCACGAACCTGTTCAACAAAGGCTTTTGTAACAGGTTGGTTATAAGCAATAACAGCTAAAACTTCGAAAGCAGCCGGAGAAAGCGGAGTTTTACGCTTTATGTCAAAGGCGGCTTTTATGTAACCAGCATAATCTTGCTTAGTGGCAAATTGCACATGGTCGTTAAGTCTAATTAGAGTAAATCCTAAATCTGACTCGTTAATATGTTCTATAACCGATTTTAAAAGTTCTTCGGTTTTTTTAGGGGTTAACTCGAAAACTTCGGAAAGTCGGCTTATAGCAATAGGTTCACCCGAAGAAAAAATTACTGCTTCGGCTGCTTTTATTAGCTCTTTATTTTGCATGACGTTTTTTCTCCTTAATTAGTTCAATTTCAATATTATCGCTATCGCCGGAAATTTTAACTCGGTTAGCTTTAGTTAGTTCTAGTACTGCAAGGAAGGTTGCTACAAGTTCTGAACGGTCGCGAGAAGAGGAATAAAGATTATTAAGTTTCTTTTTACCTTTTCCCCATAAATTTCTCATAACGAAAATAATTTTAGAAGAAACCGAATAAATCTTTTTAGCAACAATTTTTGTAAACGCTTGGGTCGGAACGGAAATACGCCTGTCCATTCTACCCATAGCGGTAACATAGGCATTATAAATATCTACGCTATCGTGAACTAAAATATAGGTTTTATCGGTTTCGAAAGGTTCCGGTTGTCTAACAAACGTATCAAATCCGCCTGTCATAGTAGCAAACTTTTCGGCCATTTGTTTACATACCTTAAACTCTAAAAGTTCACCCGTAAGTTCTTTTTTAAGTTGTTCTGCTTCTTCGTGTTTAGGAAGAAGGCTTACCGTTTTAATGTAAAGCAAACGAGAGGCCATTTCTAAAAACTCGCTTGTAACGTCCATCTCGTTTTCCTTCATAAGGTTAATCTGTTCGAGATACTGCTCTACAAGAACGGATATTTTAATATCATAAATATTCAGTTTGTTTCGCGCGATGAGTTGGAGTAAAAGGTCGAGAGGGCCTTCGAACTCGTCCATCTTATAAAGCAGTGTGTTTTCCATAAATCACCTTTTAAGAAATAAGAGTAAATGGTAACGCGGTAATATAGTTAAAAGTGTTATATACCATACCTGTTAAACTACC
>JAZODO010000085.1:0-7469 GCA_045597065.1 Acutalibacteraceae bacterium
TTTGTAACCGTTATCGGTGGTAACGGGGCAGGTAAATCTACAATGCTTAACGCTATCGCAGGCGTTTGGAAGCCCGACTATGGAACCATTGAGATAGACGGAGTAAACGTTACAAATATGGCCGAACACCGCCGCGCGAAGTTTTTAGGCCGCGTTTTCCAAGACCCAATGAAGGGAACTGCTCCCGATATGGAAATAGCTGAAAACCTTGCTATTGCGGCCAGAAGAGGCACAAAAAGAAGATTCCGTTGGGGGGTTAAAAAGGCCGAAAGAAAAGAGTATAAAAAGCTTTTAAGCCAACTCAATTTAGGGCTTGAAAACCGTCTTAGCGCAAAGGTTGGGCTTCTTTCGGGCGGCCAACGCCAAGCGGTAACGCTTATAATGGCAACCCTTAAAAAACCTAAACTTTTACTTCTAGATGAACATACCGCCGCGCTCGACCCTAAAACTGCTTCAAAGGTTTTAGAGCTTACCGAAAAGGTTGTAAGCGAAAATAATCTTACAACCCTTATGATAACCCACAATATGCACGACGCTATTCATTACGGCAACCGCCTTATTATGATGGACGAAGGCCGTATAGTGGTAGACATTTCGGGCGAAGAAAAGAAAAGCTTAACAATAAACGAACTTTTAGGCCTTTTCGAAAAGGCTAGCGGAAGCGAATTTACAAGCGATAAAGCGCTCCTTTCTAAATAACAAAAAACGGTAAAGCATTTTGGCTTTACCGTTTTTTTGTTTGTTTTTATTTATTTTATCCGCGATTTTTTGTCCTTTATTAAAGCTCCTCTATATCTATTCCCTCAATAGTAACGTCATAAAGGGGTTTATCTCCTGCGCCGCAACGAACGTTTGCAATATCGTCTACAACGTTCATCCCTTCAAAAACTTGGCCAAAAACGCTGTGCTTAAAGTCTAACCAAGGAGTTCCGCCTAAGACTTCGTAATCGGCAACAATGTCGGCAGGGAATCCGTGGTCGGTAAGTTGTTTCATTTGGTCTACCATTCCGTCGGGTACGGTGTCGGCCTGAACAATAAAGAACTGGCTTCCGTTGGTGTTGGGGCCCGCGTTTGCCATAGAAAGAGCGCCGCGAAGGTTATGAAGTTCTACGCTAAATTCATCTTCGAACTTTTCGCCGTAAAGGCTTTCTCCGCCCATACCGGTACCGGTTGGGTCTCCGCCTTGAATCATAAAGTCTTTAATAACGCGGTGGAAAATAATTCCGTTATAATAACCCTTTTTAGCAAGTTCAACAAAGTTAGTAACAGTGCGGGGAACTTCGTTTTTAAAGAGTTTAATTTTAATGTCGCCCATATTGGTATGCATAACTGCAATAAGGTCGCCTTTTTCGGGCATTTTAGTTTGAAAACTCATAAAAATCTCCTTTAAGGTTTTTATATATTTTATCAACAAATTATGCTTTTGGCAAGAATTATTTAAGATATTTAAAGGGTTAAGATTTAAGTTAAAAAGTGTTGCTTTTTTGTGTTGTTTTGTGGTAATATATACTATATATAGCAAAAATTAAAGTAAAGGTGGCAATTTTATGAAATGTCCTTTTTGCAGCTATGAAGAAAGCAAGGTTATCGACTCTCGCCCTACCGACGAAGGCGAACGTATTAGAAGAAGGCGCGAATGTTTAGAATGCGCCCGTCGTTTTACTACCTACGAAATTATCGAAAGTTTACCTATTATCGTTATTAAGAAAGATAAAACCCGTCAAGCCTTCTCTCGCGAAAAGGTGCTTAACGGTATGATTCGTGCTTGCGAAAAGCGCCCCGTTTCGCTCGACACCTTGGAAAAAGCTATCGACGAAATCGAAACCGAAATTCAAAACACACTCGACCGCGAAGTTTCCAGCGAAAAAATCGGCGAACTCGTTATGGAAAAACTAAAAGATATCGACGAAGTTGCCTACGTTCGTTTTGCTTCGGTTTATCGCCAATTCCGCGATATAAATACCTTTATGGACGAGCTTAATAAACTTTTAAACACCCAAAAATAAGGAGACAAAATGGACCAGAACCTTCAAATGGCCGAACTATTATTTGGCCATATAAATAAAGAACCCAGCTATTATGAAGAACTCTACCCTGAGCGTAACCTACCCGAAGGCGCAAGGGTTGTTCGCATAGCCCCAAGCCCTACCGGTTACCTACATTTAGGAACCCTTTTTATGGCCCTTGTAAACAGAACCTGTGCCGACTCTACCGGCGGAATTTTCTACACCCGTATCGAAGATACCGATAAAAAGCGCGAAATCGAAGGCGGTATCGACGACATCATAAACGGTCTTGTCCGTTTCGGAATAAATATCGACGAAGGCTTTGTTACCCCTACCGAACAAAAGGGAGATTATGCCCCTTATAAACAAAGCGAACGCGCCGAAATTTACCAATGCTTTGCTAAAAAATTAGTACTCGAAGGTCTCGCTTACCCTTGTTTTTGTACCGCAGAAGAACTAGCCGCCGTTCGCGAAACTCAAGAAAAAAATAAAATTAAAACCGGTTATCATGGCGAATTTGCCGTTCACAGAAATATTACGGTAGAAGAGGCGAAGGCCCTAATAGACGAGGGAAAACCCTATGTTGTTCGCCTTAAATCTCCCGGTAGCGAAGAAAACCGAATTTTTGTAGACGACCAAGTAAAAGGTAAAATAGAACTTCCCGAAAACGACGAAGACTTCGTTCTTTTAAAGTCCGATGGAATTCCTACCTACCATTTTGCTCACGCCGTAGACGACCACCTTATGAGAACTACCCACGTTATTCGTGGCGACGAATGGCTTTCTTCTGTTCCTAAACACATTCAACTATTTAAACTTCTTGGCTTTAAAGCCCCCAAATTTTGCCACGTTGCTCCTATCATGAAACTCGAAAACGGAGCAAAACGCAAAATCTCAAAACGTAAAGACCCCGAAGCCGCAGTTCACTATTTTGCCGAAGAAGGTTTCGACGCTCAAAGTGTTATTGAATATTTAATGACAATAGCGTCAAGCGAATTCGAAGATTGGCGCCGCGCCAACCCTAAAGAACCGCGTCAAAAGTTTAAGTTTAACCTTAAAAAAATGTCGGTATCGGGCGCTCTCTTCGATAGCGATAAGTTAAACGACGTTTCTAAAAACGTTGTTTCCTCTATGAATAGCGAAACGGTTACAAATAAGCTTACCGAATGGGCAAAAGAGTTCGACCCCGAATTCTATAACGTTTTAACTCGCGACCTTTCTTACACTAAATCGGTTTTCGCTATCGACCGTGATTGCGAAAAGCCCCGTAAAGATATCGCTAAATGGAACGAAGCAAAAGACTATTGCTCCTACTTTTTTAACGACCTTTATACCCCTTCTTACGAATTCCCCGAAAATATCGCCCTAGCCGATATTAAGGCCTTTTTAACCGAATACAGCAAAGTTTATTCCGATACCGATACAAAAGAAGAATGGTTCGGTAAAATTAAGGCTCTTTGCCCCGACCTTGGCTTTGCGGCCGAAACTAAAGAATATAAGGCTAATAAAGAAGCCTATAAGGGAAGCGCTGGCGACCTTTCTACAATTCTTCGAATTGCAATTACTGGCCGCAGAAACACCCCCGACCTTTGCAGCATTATGAAGGTGCTTGGCAAAGAAGAATGTATTTCCCGTTTAAATAACGCTATTTCTAACATTTAGGAGACATTATGGCAGACGAAAAAATTCTAGACGAGGTAGTTTCTCTACCCTCTAACTTTATTTACGACTTTATCGATAAAGACCTTGCCGAAGGTGTTTATTCTCGCGTTCAAACCCGTTTCCCGCCCGAACCTAACGGCTATCTCCATATCGGCCACGCAAAAGCTATTTGCATCGACTTTGGAACTTCCGACAAGTATAGCGGAAAGTGTAACCTCCGTTTAGACGACACTAACCCCACCAAAGAAGATACCGAATATGTCGACGCCATTATGGAAGATATTAAATGGCTCGGCTTTAATTGGGACAACGTTTACTACGCTTCTGACTATTTCGATTTTATCTACGACTGCGCCCTTAAACTTATCGATAAGGGTCTAGCCTATGTAGATGAATCTACCCCCGACCAAATTCGCGAAATGCGCGGTACACTTGTAGAACCCGGTAAAAACAGCCCCTACCGCGACCGCCCGATATCCGAAACAAAAGACCTTTTTGCTCGTATGACTGCGGGCGAATTTGAAAACGGGGCTATGGTTCTTCGCGCTAAAATTGATATGGCTTCTTCAAACATCAATATGCGCGACCCAATTATCTATCGTATTATGAAGGTTTCTCATCATAGAACAGGCGATAAATGGTGTGTTTACCCAATGTACGACTTTGCACACCCTCTTTCCGATGCAAAAGAGGGGGTTACCCATTCTCTTTGCTCGTTAGAGTTTGAAAACCACCGCCCTCTTTATAACTGGTTTTTAGAAAAGTTAGAAATTGCTAAGGCGCCTCGCCAAATCGAGTTTGCTCGAATGAACGTAAACTATACCCTAACCTCTAAAAGAAAGTGCCTAAAACTTGTAAATGACGGTCTTGTTTCCGGTTGGGATGACCCGAGAATGGCTACCCTTTGCGGTATGAGAAGACGCGGTTACCCCGCCTCCGCCGTTCGCGCCTTTGTAGATAAAATCGGCGTTAGTAAGGCTTATAGCGTTATCGACTACGCTCTTTTAGAATCTTGCGTTCGCGACGAACTAAACCAAAACGCTAATCGCGCTATGGCGGTACTTCGCCCCTTAAAGGTTGTAATCGATAATTACCCCGAAGATAAAACCGAAGAAATTTCGGTAGAAATCAACCCCAATAAACCCGAACTCGGCAATAAAACCGTTACCTTCTCTCGCGAAATCTATATCGAGCAAGACGACTTTATGCTAAATCCCCCCGGAAAGTATTTCCGCCTTTGCCCCGAAAAAGAGGTTCGCTTAAAGGGCGCCTATTTTGTAAAATACGCTTCCCACGAAGAAGATGAAAGAGGAAACATTACCTGTGTTCACGTAACCTACGACCCTGCTTCCTACGGCGGCGAATCTCCCGACGGAAGAAAGGTTAAAGGAACTATTCACTGGGTTAGCGTAAATCACGCTATCAACGCTACCGTTCGCCTTTACGAACGTCTCTTTAACGTTGAAAATCCCTCCGATGAAGAAAACGTTGGCTCCTTTACCGAAAACCTAAACGAAAACTCTTTAACCGTACTTAGTGGCTGTAAGTTAGAGGCCTCTTTGGCTAAAGCCGCTGTTGGCGAAGGCTTCCAGTTTATGCGCCAAGGCTACTTCTGTTTAGATAAAGACTCTACCGAAAATGAACTTATCTTTAACCAAACCGTAGCCCTTAAAGATTCCTTTAAAAAAGGTTAAGTTATGAAAGTTTTAGATATTTTAAATTTTTTAAACCAAAAATATAACTTTAAAAGCGCCATGCCCTACGATAACGTAGGTCTTTTGGTTGGTTCCGAAAATGCCGAGGTTACGGGAATAGTAACCTGCCTAGACTGTACTCCCGAAGCGGTAAATGCGGCTATGGAGAACGGAGCTAACCTAATTGTTAGCCACCACCCCGTAATTTTCGACCCTCTTAAATCGGTTACCGAAAACTCTTTGGTTTATAGTCTTATAAAGGCGGGTATTTCGGTTATCTCGGCCCATACTAATTTAGACCAATCTAAGGGCGGCGTTAACGACACCCTTTGCAACCAAATCGGCCTTATAAACGTAAAAGAAGTGGCTGATACCGAAGGCTTCTTATATAGAATTGGGGAACTAAGTAAACCTCTTTCTTCGGCCGATTTTGCAAATCTCGTTTCTAAAAACTTAAACTACCCCGTAAAATATGTTGGCGAAAACGAGGCTTTAAAAACCGTTGCCGTTTGTTCGGGTAGCGGTTCGGGCCTTTTTAATGAAGTATTAGAACAAGGAGTAAGCGCCTTCGTTTCGGCCGATATAAAACATAGCGTTTTTATGGCGGCACATAAGGCTAATATAACCGTTTTAGATGCGGGCCATTTCGGTACCGAAGACGTTATAGTAGAGGTTTTAGCAGAAGAACTTAAAAAAGAGTTTAAAACCTTAAATGTTATAGAAAACCACTATTCGCCAATTAAATTTATAAAATAATTAAAAGCAGAAACGAGTTGTCGTTTCTGCTTTTTCTTTTAAAAAAGTTCTTCTAAAACCTTATCGGTAAATTCGTTTAAGGCGTTATAGTCCATAGCGCCGATATACTTTTCTTCGAGTAAATCGTGGTTATCTTTTGCCATTTTTAAGGCCTTCGTAGCGTCGAAAAGATATTCTTTAATAAGGGCATTATTTTCTATAATAGATTTAGTGTTATGCCGTTTTAAAAAATTATCGGCTAAAATTTTATCGCTAAAATTACCCTTAAACCCAAAATCTCTTAAAATGCAAAAATCGTTTTCGGGGAAATAAAGTCCGTCTACTAAACTGTTCGGCAAAATCGGGTTTCTAAAAACTATGGTTTTAAAACCGCTATCATAGGCCTTATGAGTTAAAAGTTCAAACAAATAGTTCGAAACCGCGCCGCTTTGGTCGGTTACCAAAATTGTTTTTTTAGCGCTTGGCGGCGCTAAATACAAAAGCCCATTTGGCGTAATACCGCCTAAAAATCTGTTTATAGTCTTAAAGGCCGCGCCTTTACCCTTTAGATTTTCGCAAAAAATGGCGGTTGCTAAACGGTTTATTTCTTTAACCTTTAAAGCCTTTTCTTCGGTTTTAAGGTTTTCCTTTAGGCGAAGCCCTGCTAAACCAATAAAACCGCCGGCCTTTTTATGAAGAGCCTTATTATGAAGGGTAAGTTCAATAATATATTTACCGTTTGCCCTTAAAATATCTTCGCGCCAATAATCTCCAAAATTTAGTATTTTATCATACGCGCCGGGGAATTTAGGTTCTACTATATGGGGGGCCGTTCCGTCTAGTAAAACAATTTTTTCTTTAGGAATAATAACCCCGTCTAGCGAAGAAGGGTCGCTGGCGCAGTAAATCTCATCTACCAAAAGTCCTTTTTCTTCGGCCCTTTTTATTACACCCCTTAAAAAAGAAGATTTACCCGTTCCGGGGCCGCCTTTAATTATATATGCGCGCCAATGGTCTATAGGGCTATATGACTCATCAAAATAAGAAACAAACTCCTCTGCCGAATTAGAAGCCAAAAAGCATTTCATACTATCACGCCTTAAAATAATTTCACTATATAATATTCCAAAAAAACAAAAAAGACACTACCTTTAGGGAGTTGCGATTAGGGACGAAATCGGTTTTGGAACCAAATTTTGCCCTACTTACTTGCCTTTACCCTTGTAAGACACAAAGTATTACTGCGGGTTTCAGGCTTCGCAGCTAGAACAACATTTTCGGTTACAAAACTGTATACACCTAAAAAAGATAAATTTTTAGTGGAATAAAAGACGAAAAGACACGGTAATGCTAACGCATACCGTGTCTTTTT
>JAZODO010000086.1:0-1997 GCA_045597065.1 Acutalibacteraceae bacterium
CCGTCGCCGTTTATGCGAAGGGTTAAGGAATTATCTTTACCCTTTAGCATATTGCCCATTATAGAACCCGCGGTTAAAAGGCGGCCTAAGGCAGCAGTTACAACGGCCGAGGTTTTATGAATTTCTTCGGCGCGATTTACGATATCGGTAGTGTCAACTGCGGTAGCCATTACCTCTCCGCATGAAGTGATGCAACGAATAAGTTTTCCCATTTTAAATTGCCTTTCTTGCTATATAAACATTACGTTGTGATTTATTGGTTGGCGGCTGTTTAGTGTTTTCGCCATAAACTTTTTCTAGTTTAAGACCGGCAAAGTTTAACGCCGATTCAATTTCTTCCTTAGTATAGGCCCTTTCTAAAAAGGTTTCGGTTAACGATTCTTTTTTAAATAGGCCGGATTTATAGGTAAAGTTTAGAGTAATTTCAGTAGTAACACCATCTTCTAAAAGACGGTTTTGCCAAAAACACTCTACTCCCCTTTTCTTTAAACGATATGAACTGTTAGAAAGTACCTCTTTATGTTTATAAAGGGTATTCATATCGAAAATGAAAAGGCTACCCGGTTCTAAAAACAAGGAAATTTTAGAAAGGGTGTTTTTAAAGTCGGAATAGTTTGTTATATGATTTAGGCTATCAAGACAAGAAACGGCACCGTTTACGGTACCGTATAGGTCGAGTTCGGGCCCGTTTTGACAAAGGTACATAACGGGATTTTTAAGACCATAATTCTTGTTTTGGGCTATCGATAACATTCCTTCGGAAATATCTACCCCAATTACATCGATACCCATTTTAGAAAATTCTACCGAAAAGTTTCCCGTTCCGCAAGCGAAGTCGAGAAGAAGGGTCGGTTTTGCGCCAAAGTCGTTAAATAATTCCATTAAATACTTTGAGCGCTTTTTATAGTTAACGTTTTGGGTAAAAAGGTCGTAAAAGGGCGAGAAATTATTATAATTACTCATTAAAATTTTCCGAGAAGCTTTTTAAAGTAATCGCGGTCGGTTTCCATTGCGCGTTTAACGCGGCTAACGGTAGCACTAGACGCGCCGGTTTCTTCGACAATATCGCTATAAACCTTATTTTCGCTTAATAGTTTCGCAACATAAAGGCGTTGAGCGATAAGTTGAGTTTCTTTTTCTGTACAAAGGGCTTTAAAAAAGTTTTTAGCTTCTTCCTTAGTTTCGAGCGCTGCAGCAGCAACGTAGAAATATTCTTCTGATAAATCGCGTTTTTTATCCATGTTTATATGCTCCTGTGCTAATTATACTTGACCTGCAACGCTTTTAAAATAGTCGAGCGCTTCGTCTACTTGGGCGTCGATAAGTTCGCGTTTAATGTTGTCGGCCGAATCACATTGGGTAATAGTATAGATTTCGTTTTTAGCGATTTCGCCCTTACCCATAATAAGATTAAGCAGTTCTTTTTTATTATTAGAGGCCGAAACAACCCCCGAATATTTAATAGATTCTTGAACTATTTTTCCAATAGCTACCGAACCGTAATCAACAATATTATCGGTTAAAACCATTTTTTCGACAGGTTCGGGTTTAGAGGTTGTAACGGGTTCGCTGGTTGTTACAACAAAGCCTTTAGCGGGTTTAGTTTCGGGTTCCGCCTTAGGTTCTGCCTTAGACTTAGGCGAAACAAAGGTTACCGTTTTAGTTTGATTAGATTCTAGTTGAACTATTTTATTAGAATAGGCCGAAAGTTTTTGCTCTTGGGCGGTATTTCTTTCGGTTAAAACTTGAACTGCGGCCTTTAGTTCTATAATTTCACGTTCTTTAGAATCGAGTTCGCGTTTAAGCCCATTATAAAGGTCGACAAGTTCACTGAGTTTTGCTAGTAATTTCTTTTTATTCAACGGTTTGTTCCTCCGCATTTTCGGAAATATAATTTATATTTTCGTTCATATAATCGCTGGTTTTAACCGGTAGGTTTTTATTCGCAAGATAAACCTTTACAGATTCATTAGCGACATAATAAATAATTGCAAAAA
>JAZODO010000087.1:0-7344 GCA_045597065.1 Acutalibacteraceae bacterium
TTTAGGTGTATACAGTTTTGTAACCGAAAATTTTGTTCTACCTGCGAAGCCTGAAACCCGCAGTAATACTTTGTGTCTTACAAGGGTAAAGGCAAGTAAATAGGGCAAAATTTGGTTCCAAAACCGATTTCGTCCCTAATCACAACTCCCTAAAAAGTAGGCGTTTATTTTTTAAAAAATTTCCTTTTTCGCAAGATGCGACACTTTTCGACAAACCCTTTATGCTATAATCTACCTAAACAAAACAAAAAATAGTTTTAAAGGTGAAAATATGAAAAAAATTGCAATTATTTCCGAAACGCCCGAAAACTTTAAAAACTTCGAATCTTCCTACGAAGCAGACCTTTTATTTGAAAAACTTAAAAACCAAATTTTCCTTTTCGCTAATAATACTAAAAACCCTTGGATTTTAAGTTCTATGAATCTGGGGCTCAGCACCCTTGCGGCCGAAATTGCCCTTTTGGTAAAAGAAAAAACAAACCTTAAACTAGAATGTGTAATCCCCTTTGAAGAACAGGCCAAATATTTTACCGAACCCGAACGCGACCGTTATTTTAGTATTATAGAAAGATGTAACAAAGAAACCCTTCTAGCAACCAAAAAAACGGCCAACAGTAATATAGCCGCCGCATCATATATGGTAGAACAAGCCGATATAATTTTGGTTGGTTTTATAAAAAATAAAGAGATAAAAGATATAATCGAAAACTCGAATAAACACTTAGTAAACCTATATATTGGTGCATAAAATAAACCGCTAAACATCTATTGTTTAGCGGTTTATTTATTGTTTTTTCGGTTTAAAACAGCCCTATAAATTATCATACCTAAAAGGCTTACCGCGCCCGTTACTAAAAATAAAATTATTCCCTCTAAATAGCGGCCGCTGCCGAAAAAGTTACCCCCTATTATAGAAGAAATAACCGAAGGCAGTCGCGCTATAAGCGAAATTATAAGAAAGTTTGAAAGTTTAATTTTAGTTAGCGGTACTATATAGGTTAAAAGGTCTTTTGGCGTTCCGGGAATTAAAAAGAGCAAAAAGACTAGGGTATAAAGTTTTTCTTCGGTATTTATAAATTTAAGTTCGTTTATTTTTTTAGGTTCAACAAAAAGGGAAACAACCCGAACCCCTAACTTTTTAACAAGTAAAAAAATTATAGCCGAAGCGGCGGCAATACCTAAGTAACAGATAATAGTGCCTTCTATATAGCCGAACGAAAGACCTAGCCCAACCTCTACAAATTCGCCCGGTATAAGGGCAACAAAAACCTGCAAAAATTGAACAAAAAAGCCTATTAGCCTACCCCAAATACCGTAGCTTTTAATAAACTCGGTAAAGCCTTGGGCCGAAGAGCCTAGCTTTAAAAACTTATAAACCGTAAAATAGCCGATAAAGCAAAAAACAGCGGCAGCTAAAACAACCGATATTACGGCGAAAATCCGTTTTAAAATAAGGCTTTTATTCATAAAGGAAAATACCTTTAAGCTCGGCGTAATCTTTTGCTATGTAGGTAGGGCGATAGGGTAGGTTTTCGGTATTTTTATTAAAGTAACAGGTATCTATTCCTGCATTTATACCGCCCAGTATGTCGGAAGACATACTGTCGCCTATAATACACATTTTAGAAAGGTCTTTTTCGGGAATAAGTTTAAAAATTTTATCGAAAAATTCCTTTTCGGGTTTAGTGCTGCCGAATTCTTGGCTTATAAAAATGCCTTTAAAATAGGGGATTAAGCCCGAACGTGCCAGTCGGCTTTGCTGAACGTCGGTTATTCCGTTTGTAACCATATAAAGGGAATAAACTTTTGATAGTTCCTTACAAAGGGTGTCGGCTCCGTCTAGAATCATACCGCCAAGCTTTAAACCTTCGATATAATCGGCCGCCATAAGTTTAGGGTCGGCCTTTGTGCCAACAAAAAGGGCGAATTCTTCAAAACGCCTTAGCTGAATTTCTTGTCGGGTAATTTCGCCCTTTTCAAGTTTTTTCCAAAGGGCTAAATTTATGCCGGAATAGGCGCTTCTAATCTCTTCACTATAAGCGATATTATACTTTTCACAAACCGATTTAATAGCGGCCGCTTCGGCTCCTAAAAAGTCGAGTAAAGTATCGTCGGCATCGAGTAAAAGTGTTGTATACTTTGTCATATCATCACCAAAATAACGCCCAAAATCGACATAGCGAAATTTACCGCAATAGGTATAAATATTAAACCTACCGAAAGCCCGCCTGCCTTTTGTATGTGGGATTCGCTTTCGGGAAAGGTTTCTTTAACCTTTTTAATGCGCCCTACGGCCGATTTATAGTAAAAATAGGTAGCAAAGCCCGAAATTATAACGGGAAGCATAGAGCGTACAACCCAAAGGTCGATAAAAGAAACTAACGAATAACCTTCGGTATTAAGCGAAGCCGTATAGTTTTCGTACATATTAAGAATAGTTTCTTCAAGCTCGTCGGCGCTACCTTCGGGGTTTTCAACCATTTCGGTTACAAGGGCTGAATATTCGCTAAAAAACTGTTTGTCGGCCTCATATTTAACCGCAATTTGCGCGCCCGAAAAAACGAGCCCGCAAAGGGTTAGCGCAACAGCAACAGGGAAAACCTTTCGGCTAAAAAAATAAACCGCCATACCCCAAAAACCGAACAAAAAGCCTAAAATTAAAACGGGGAACGAAAGGGAAACCCTTCGACCAAAAAGTTTAAGGCTAATAAATTTAGGCATAATCTTTTTAGCGTTTTTTCCAACGTAGGTTTCAAGTTCTCTGTAACCTACTCCGTCGAAATCAATCTCTAATGCTCGGTCTTCAAAGGTGGAAAGCGGTTGGGCGTTTATATTATTAGTGTGGGCGGCAACCGTTTCGGGAAGCGCCGCGCCACAATTTTTACAAAAGGAAAAATTATCTTGGTTTTCGGTAGAACATTTAACGCAAATTTTGCTCATAAAAACTCCTAATTTATAAAAGCATAGCAATAATAGAGGGCAAAAATTCTAAAACGCAAAGCGCAATTAAAAAGGCGAAAAAACTTGTTCCGCCAAGTTTTGCGGTAGCGCGCTCGCTATCTTCGGCCGCTCTAATTTTTCTAATAGTTTCTATAACGTGGCAACGGTAAATATAGTCGCCGTAAATTGCCGAATAAATTCTAACGCCAATAGTAATAGCCATACCAACAAATACAAGTAAAAGGGGAAGACCGCCTATTTGGGGCAAATATTCGGAATACTGGGTAAAAAGGGTAGTTAGCGAAACCCCTTCTTCCATAACGGGTAAATGACTTGCTATTGCCATATTAAAGGGTATGTTAAAAATGGTTGCCATAAGGAGTAAAACGGTAGAAACAAAACTTTCTTTATACATTTTACGGTAGGCAAACCACGCGCCGGGCAAAATAAAAGCGGCCCAGTTCCACGACTTGCGTCGAGTTTCGTTTAGTCTTAAAAACTTTAAAATATAACGAACAGGATTTAAAAAAACAACCTTTGCAACATCGTGGGCGGTAATGCCGTCTTCGATTTCGGCGTTTTTATCAAAGGTAGGAATTTTAAAAATTACCGCTTCGGTAACGGGTATTCCGCAATAGGGGCAAAATTTAGTATCCTTAGGGACTTCCTTTTTACAAGAAGGGCAAACGGGATTCGTAAAGAAGGGGCGTTCGCGCTTTGGCGCTTCGGTTTTTTCTTCTGGCCCTGTATTTAAATCTTCTTTTAATTCTTCGTTTTGGCCGTGAAGATGTTCGTGGCCACAGTGGCCTATCGAACTATAACACTCGCGGTGGTGCGGTGCGCTGCACTCGGGGCAACAAACAACGTCATCTTGTTCGGTAAGTTCTCTACCGCATACAACACACTTTTTACCTTTAACGCTAAAACTCATCAGTTTGCTCCTTTTGTTCTAAACCAAATTCACAGCGCAATTTTTGGGCATATTCAAAAACGGCCTTAAAATATTCTCGGCCATAGTTATGATAACGGCGCTCTTCAATCATAGTTTTAAGTTCTTCGGGTGAAACCCATTTAACCTCGGCAACTTCGCTTTTTTGAAGCCTTAATCGGCTAATATCGGCATCGCACTTAATAAACCAAACGTCTAAAAAAGAATTACGGCGTTTAAGGCGGCCCATAAATTTTAGTGTGCCCTTAGGGGCGCAAATGCCAAGCTCTTCTTGAAGTTCTCTGGCCGCTGCGGTAAGAGAACTTTCGCCCGATATTGCCGAACCGCCTGTCGAGGCCCATTCGCCCGGCATAAGGCGACGTTTTTCGCTACGGCGCTGAATAAGAAAGTCTCCGTTTGAAGACATTACCCATATATGAACAACAAGATGATATTCTCCGTGACGGAGAATTGTGCGTCCTCTAACGGCGGTTTTTCCGGTAATCTTGCCGTTTTCATTCATTATGTCCCAAATTTCCATAGAAATCGGCAAAATGCCGTTTTTTCACTCCTTTAAAGGGTATTTTAAAAAGGTTTAAACTCTGGTAGCAATATCGCCCTGTTTTTTGTAAATTCCGTTTTCGGGAATACAACCTCTAACCGAAGATAAAGGGTAAACCGAAGCGTTTTTACCAATAACGGTTCCGGGGTTTAATACGCTTCCGCAACCAATTTCTACAAAGTCGCCTAAAAAGGCGCCAACCTTTTTAAGGCCGGTTTCTACCTTTTCTTCGTCGCTTTTAATAACAACAAGCGTTTTGTCCGACTTAACGTTAGAAGTAATACTACCTGCGCCCATATGAGATTTATAGCCTAGCACAGAATCGCCTACGTAGTTATAGTGGGGAACCTGAACGCTGTTAAAAATAATAACGTTTTTAAGTTCGGTAGAGTTGCCAACAACGCAACCTTCGCCGATAAGAGCGTTCCCGCGAATAAAGGCACAATGGCGAACTTCGGTTTTGCTTCCAATAATGCAAGGGCCGTTTATATAAGCAGTGGGCGAAACAACGGCATCTTTGGCAATCCAAACGTTTTCGCCTATTTTGTCAAACTTTTCGGGGTCGAGGTTTTTTCCAACCTCTAAAATAATGTCCTTAATTTTAGAAAGAATTTCAAAAGGGTAAACGGTTTTTTCTAAATATTTACCGGCTACCGATTGGGAAAAATCATAAAGTTCTGCGGTTTTAGGGCAATACATAAACATTCCTCCATTCTAAATCTAATACTAATTGTAACAAAATTTGCCCCAATATACAACACTTTTTTATAAGCACAAAATAATTCTTGTAATCAGTGTTAAAATATATTATAATATAATCTAGTTACAAATGGTAACCGCTTCGTCTGTGTGATGAGGTGTGCGAATGGGCTGGTCCTGTGCGACGGAGCACCGTGAACCATGTCAGGCGGGGAACCGAGCAGCATTAAGCGGCTGTTTCCGTGCGCCGCAGTAAATCGGTTCATTCGTACGCCTGGTCACACAGCTTTTTTTAAGATAAAAACTATTAGTTTTAGTTTATGCCCTTTAAAATGGGTAATTCAAACAAATCTCTTTTTCGGAGGAATTTATGGCATATAAGGCATTATACCGTAAATATAGGCCCCAAACCTTTTCAGAAGTTTATGGCCAAGAACATATTGTCGAAACCCTAAAAGGCGAACTGCGCGAGGGTAAAATTTCCCACGCCTACCTTTTTACGGGTACTCGCGGAACAGGTAAAACTACCTGCGCTAAAATTTTAGCCAAGGCGGTAAACTGCCTAAACCCCGTAAATGGCGAACCCTGCCTTGAATGCGATAACTGTAAACTCGCCGCAACCGAAGAAGCTACCGATATAGTAGAACTCGATGCTGCTTCTAACAACGGTGTCGACCACGTTCGCGTTCTTCGCGAACAAATTGCCTTTACCCCGAGCGTTTTAAAATACCGCGTTTATATTATCGACGAAGTTCATATGCTTTCGCTTCAAGCCTTTAACGCCTTGCTTAAAACCCTTGAAGAGCCGCCCGAACACGCTGTATTTATTCTCGCTACTACCGAAGTTCATAAACTTCCCGCAACTATACTTTCTCGTTGCCAAAGGTTTGATTTTAGAAGAATCGACCCCGAAAAAATAGCCGCCAGAATTAACGACGTTGCGGCTAAAGAAGGTTTTAAAATTACCCCCGAAGCGGCGGCCTTAATCGCTTCCGCGGCCGACGGCGGAATGAGAGATGCCCTCTCTATTTTAGACCTTTGCGTTTCGGTTTCGAATAACATTACCGAAGAAATTGTTATCGAAGTTTGCGGTATGTCGGGAAACCTATACCTTAATAAATTGTCCGACGCTATTATAGAAGGCGACGCCTCTAAAGCCCTTACCTTAATCGATAACCTATATAACGGTTCGGTAGATATGTTAAGGTTAGCGAGCGACCTTTCGGCGCATTTTCGCGATATTATGGTATTTAAAACCGTATCGTCGGCTAAAAAGCCTATTGTTTGCTCGGGCGAACAAATGGAAATTTACCGTCAAAAGGCCGAAGCCTTTAATATAAAAGATATTATGCGTTGCCTCGGCAAACTATCAGAGTGTATAGCCTCTATGCAAAACGCTAACCGTAGAAGCGTTTTAGAAATGACAATTATCGAACTCTGTTCGCCCGAACTTTGCTCCGATACGGCCTCGCTCGAAAAGCGTATAAGAGCGCTCGAACTCGGCGGAGTAAAACAACCTAAAACGGCCGAAAAACCGGCCGAAAAACCGACCGAAAAAACGGTTGAAAAAACGGTTGCCGAACCCGAAGAAATTCCGTTACCAAAAGAACCCGAAGAAATTAAAACAGAAGAAAAAGAAGTTGTTTCTGCCCCCGTTGTGGTAGAACCCGTTTTAGATAAAACCGAAGAAACTCAGGTTTTAGAATGGCCCGAAATTATGAAAATTTTGGCCCAAACCTGCCCCCCAATTTGCGGCGTATTAAACGGCTCAAGGGCCTTTATAAAGGGCCAGTTCCTGCTTATCGACGCGCCTAACCCAATGTTTAGAAATATGGTAAACGGTTCTAGCGCTACCTACCGCGACGCTATTCGCAAAGCGGCCGAAAATGTACTTGGTCGGGTTTATAAACTAGGCCCTTACGTTTCTAAAAAGGTAGAAAACGAATCCGACCCGCTAAAAGCCCTAGCCGAAAAACTTAAACAATTCGAAATTCCAAACAACTAAAGGAGAATATAAATGAAGGTAAGAATTCCTAACGCCAACGGCGGAATGAGTCAACAACAAATGCTTAAAAAGGTTCAACAAATGCAAGAAGATATGGCAACCCTTCAAGAGGACCTCGATAACCGCGAATATACCGCTTCTGCAGGCGGCGATTTAGTAACCGTAACCGTTACCGGTAAACACGAAGTAAAGGCCGTTTCAATTAAACCT
>JAZODO010000088.1:0-3382 GCA_045597065.1 Acutalibacteraceae bacterium
CAAAATCTAAACATAGAATTAGATAGAGAAATTCTAAAGAAACGGAAAAAGGTAAAGACTCAACACGATATTAAGTCGATAAGTGAGCGTTTTAAAAATGTAAGAGATGCTTTTTATTATACAAAAGAAATTAAAGGCAAAAATGTTTTACTGGTTGATGATATTAAGACTTCGGGCGCTACCTTAGATGAATGTGCAAGACAACTTAAATTTGCCGGAGCGAATATGGTATACTGTGTAACTGCGCTTGTCAGCAACCATAACAGCCAGTAATTTTTCTTGAAATAAATTATGTATTTGTTTATAATGAGTGTGGTGATAATAAATGTCTGTTGATATTGCAATTGATTTAGGAACATCTAAAACTGTAATTTATGGCAACTCTCGAATTATTCTTGAACAGCCTACTATGGTTACGGTTGACGCAGAAACCTTTGAGCCTGTTTATTTTGGCGAACAAGCAAAAGCTTCTCTTGGAAGAACTCCCGATACTTTATTGTGTGTTAAACCGATAGAAGGGGGAGCTATTGCCGATTACGACACAGCGCTTGCTATGATGACTAAATATATGCTTCATGCTTTTGGTAATAAAATTATCCGCCCTAGAGTTATGGCCTGTTTACCTACAGGACTTACCGAACTTCAACATAGGTTTATGGGTAAGGTTATGGAAGAAAGCGGCGGAAGAAATGTTACCGTTATTGCAAGCCCGTTAGCTATAGCGTTGGGTGTTGGAGTAGATTTTTCTGAACCAAAAGGCGCTATGGTAGTTGATATTGGCGCCGGCGTTACCGATATAGCAACTATTTCTATGGGCGGTATTGCTCAGTGCGATAGTTTTAAAACCGCTTCTAAAGACTTTGATGAAGCTATTATTAAATTTGTGCGCCGTAATTTTAATATTGAAATTGGCCCGCTGACTGCCGAAACAATAAAGAAACGTGTTGGTACGGTTGTACAACGCCCCGTTGAAATTACAATGATAGCGAAGGGGAGAAACCTCAGAACAGGTTTGCCTGAATCGTTTGAAATTACTTCGGGCCAAGTTTATGAGACTGTTTTTGATATTGCTGTTTCAATTTCTAATGCCGTTAGAAAGGTTTTGGAAAAGACCGACCCAGACATTGTTTCAGACATTATGGAAAACGGAATTCATCTTACCGGTGGCGGTTCTCTTATTAACGGAATGCCTCAATTTATGGAAGAATTTATCGGCACAAAAATTATTCATGCTACCGACCCTGCGCACAGCACAATTAAGGGTGCCGCAATGGCGCTTAAGAATCCTTCTTTGCTTAAAGATATCGATTATCAGGTTCGTTCTATGAAAGAACTTATAATTGATTAAAAAAACACTTGACTTTTACATAAAATGGTGTATAATAGTTGAGAAAACAAAGAAGAGCTTAACCGTTCTCACCCTAAAGTTTACTGAAAGGGTCAATAAGTCATCTGCCTTTATGGGCGTATTTTGTGATTTATTACGGACGGTTTATGCCGTCCGTTTTTGTTTATTCTTTGGAGGTGTTAATTATCAGCGTAAAAGATATTCCTATCAACGAACAAATTACTTTTAAAGAGGTTAGAGTTATTGATGCCGACGGCTCACAGCTTGGAATTCTTCCTATCGCAGAAGCTATCGAAGCTGCATATTCTAAGGACCTCGACCTTGTAAATGTTTCACCTAATGCAAACCCGCCTGTATGTAAAATTATGGACTACGGTAAATATCGTTTCGATATTGCTAAACGTGAAAAAGAAGCAAGAAAAAATCAAAAGGTAATTGAAACCAAGGAAATTCGCCTTGGCCTCAGCATTGACAAACACGACTTCGAAACAAAAGGAAATCATGCAATTCAGTTCCTTAAATCTGGTAACAAGTTAAAGGTTTCTATTCGTTTCCGTGGCCGCGAACTCGGACATCCCGAAATCGGCTTAGAAATTATGTCTCGTTTTGCTGAATACTGTCAGGAATACGCTGTAATCGAAAAGCCTGCAAAAATGGAGAGCAGAAACATGCTTATGTTCTTAGCTCCCAAACCTACAAAGTAATTAAAATTCTTAAGGAGGATTTAAAATGCCCAAGATCAAAACCCACAGTGGTGCTAAAAAGCGCTTCAAGCTAACAAAAACCGGTCAGGTTAAACGCGCACACGCATTCAAATCACACATTCTTAACAAGAAAACTGCAAAACGTAAGAGAAATCTTCGTCAAACCGTTGTTGCTGACGTAACCAATGTAGCAAAAGTTAAGAAAATGATTCCTTACAAATAATATAGGATACAAGGAGGTTATATAGATGGCACGAGTAAAAGGTGCGTTATCAACACGCAAAAGAAGAAATAAAGTATTAAAGCTTGCTAAGGGCTATTTTGGCGCTAAGTCTAAGCTTTTTAAAACAGCTAAAGAAGCTGTAATGAAATCCGGTAACTATGCATACGTTGGACGTAAGCAAAAGAAGAGAGACTTCCGTCGTCTTTGGATTACCCGTATTTCTGCAGCTGCTAAAATTAACGAAATGAACTATTCTACCTTTATGAATGGTTTAAAGAAGGCTGGAATCGCTGTTAACCGCAAAATGCTTGCTGATTTAGCAGTTAACGATCCTGCCGGCTTTGCTACCCTTGCTAAGGCTGCAAAGAAAGCATTAGATAAATAATTTTTTAATATGACCGAGGAAACCCTCGGTCGTATTTTTATTTTTTGGAGAAGGAAAAATATGGATTTTACAAGAATTACAAGCAAAGATAACGCCATTATTAAGTGTATTTTACAACTTCAAAAGTCATCTTCTAAGCGTAAGGACGAAGGGGTTTTTATTCTTGAAGGTTTACGCTTATGCTTAGATGCAATTCAAAATGGATACTCTGTAAATACCGTTATTGTATCTGATTCTGCTTTAAATAAATATTCTGAAAAGGTAAAAGAACTATACGAAAATTCGAACGAAAAATATTTAATACCTGATTCTCTTTTCCAAAAAGTTTCCGACACAGTATCGCCCCAAGGTATACTCTGTGTTTGCGATTTACCTAAAATAGATTTTAGTAATTTAAATTCAAATCATAAATATATTGCTCTAGAGAATTTGCAAGACCCTTCTAATTTAGGTGCAATTTCAAGAACTGCCGAAGCACTCGGGATAAACGGAATAATTATGCAGGGTGGTTGTGACCCGTATAGCCCAAAATCTCTTCGCGCTTCAATGGGAGCCCTTTTAAGAATCCCTGTTTATCAAACAAATGATATGTTTGAAGTTTTTAAAAGTGTTTCTGTTACTTCCTACGCCGCAGTTGTTGATAGTAATGCTAAAAAAGCTAATGAAATGAGTTTTAATTGTGGTAGTGTTATAATAATTGGTAACGAAGCAAACGGTCTTAC
>JAZODO010000089.1:0-4393 GCA_045597065.1 Acutalibacteraceae bacterium
ATTAGGGTAGACTGCCGAATGTACAAAAGCGACATCGGCGGCTCTATTGCTCACGCTTCAATGCTTGCAAGCCAAGGCATTATTTCGAGTGGAGATGCTACCGCTATTATAAACGGCCTCGAATCTATTTTGGCCGATTTAGAGTCGGGAGCGCTTGATTTCGATATGACGGCCGAAGATATACATATGTTTGTCGAAGCCGAACTTACAAAACGTATTGGCGATACCGGTAAAAAACTTCATACTGCCCGTAGCCGTAACGACCAGGTTGCGCTAGACGTTCGCTTATACCTTCGCGACCAAGCCGACGAAATAGTTGCCCTTTTAAAAGACTTAATAACCGTTATCGTAAATAAGGCCGAACAATATAAGGCTACCGTAATGCCCGGTTATACCCACCTTCAAAGAGCCCAACCCATCACTTTTGGCCATCACCTAATGGCCTATGCCCAAATGTTCTTGCGCGACACTTCCAGGGTAGAAGATGCTAAAAACCGAATGAACTATTCGCCTCTTGGCTCTTGCGCCCTTGCGGGTACAACCTACCCAACTAACAGAACTATGGTTGCGGCCGCTCTCGGTATGAACGGAATTTGCGAAAATAGCCTAGACGGCGTTTCCGACCGCGACTTTGCGGTAGAACTTGTAAACGCTTGTGCCCTTATTATGATGCACCTTTCTCGTTTTTCTGAAGAGGTAATTCTTTGGTCTAGTTGGGAATTTAAGTTTATCGAACTCGATGATGCTTATTCAACAGGTTCTTCTATAATGCCCCAAAAGAAAAACCCCGATATTGCCGAACTTGTAAGGGGTAAAACAGGCCGCGTTTACGGTAGTTTGGTAACCCTTCTTACAATGCTAAAAGGTTTACCTCTTGCCTACAATAAAGATATGCAAGAAGATAAAGAAACCACCTTCGACGCTATCGATACCGTAAAACAATGTCTTTCTATTTTCGCTCCAATGCTAAGTACTATGACGGTTATCGAAAAGAATATGCTCGACGCGGCGGCAAAAGGCTTTATAAACGCTACCGACGTTGCCGACTACCTAACCAAAAAGGGAACTCCCTTCCGTACTGCATACAAAATTTCGGGAACCTTAGTTGCCTACTGTATCGATAATAATACCGTACTCGAAAAACTTTCTTTAGATGAGTTTAAAAACTTCTCGCCCGATTTCGAAGAAGATATATATGATGCGATAAACCTCGAAAATTGTACCTTTAAAAGAAATTCCGAAGGCGGAACCGCAGTAGAATCGGTAGAACACCAAATCGCCCTAGTACGCGAAAAATTATAAAATTAAAAGCCTCTGAATGTTCAGAGGCTTTTTTTATTTTATCTTTTTATTTCTTCATAACTGCGGTATAATCTACTGCGATATCGGCGTATACAATTCCGGTAGAACCCGACCTTTTAATGTTAATAGATTTAATATAGGGGCGCTTGTTCTCAGGAACAGAACCGTTGTTGTCGGTATTAACTGCGTTTTCGCAAATAGCGTCTACAATGTCCATACCCTGTGTTACCTGGCCAAATGCAGCATAATTACCATCTAAATGGGGAGAATCTTGGTGCATAATAAAGAACTGAGATGATGCCGAGTTCATAGCTCTTTCAATATCACTTGCGGCTTCTGCGGGCAAATCACTAAGCTTATAACCTGCGGCAAGGTATTGTTCATAAACAGAACCGCTTCTTGCCATAGAAATTACGCCTCTTTTATGAGAAAGGGTGTTGTTAACGCCGTTAGCTAAAAATTCGCCCTTAATTTCTTTTTTCGAACCGCCTGTGCCGTCGCCCTTAGGGTCGCCGCCTTGCATCATAAATCCTTTCATAATTCTATGAAAGGTAAGTCCGTTATAAAAACCATCTTTAGCAAGGTCGATAAAGTTTTGAACGGTTATGGGAGCGGCTTTGGAATCGAGCGCTACCGTAATGGTTCCAACATATGTGCGGTTGTTTGTATCAGAAGAAGGTTCTTCACTTTTAGAACAACCTGCAAAAGAAAAAACAAGTGTTAAAACAAGTAAAATCGCAATAATCTTTTTCATAAAAATCTCCAACTTTTAAATTTATTAAAACCAGCTCGAAATAAATATTTCAAGACCAATTAAAATTAAAATACTTCCGCCTAAAATACCCGCCCTTCCGGCAAGTAGATTAGCAGCCCTTTTGCCTATTAAAAGGCCTACCATACAAATAGTAAAGGTTATGGCTGTAATAATTCCAACACAAACCAAAACATCTAAAAGGCCGTATTCGGTAATAGTAAAGCCGGCCGAAAGCGCGTCTATCGAGGTTGCTATACCTTGGGTTAAAATACAAGCAAATCCAACGCCGCAACAACATTCGGTAGGCTCTTGTTTATTTTTTATGCCGTCTATTAGCATTTTTGTTCCTATATAGCCTAAAAGTCCTAGCGCTATCCAAGGAATAAGTTGTTCAAAAAACTTAAAATATTCAACTATAGTGTGAACACAAACCCAACCTATAAGCGGCATTAAAGCCTGAAAAAGGCCAAACACACCGGCAATAGCGGTCATTTTGCGCTTTTTCATATTCGGCTCATTAAGCCCGTTAGCGAGCGAAACCGAAAAGGCGTCCATAGAGAGGGCAATACCTAGCAAAATACTTTTAGTAAAAAATAAAAAATCCAAATTAAACCTCTAATTATTTTATTAAAACGTCCGATATAAGCATTACACAAAAACCAATAAGTAGCGCGTATGTAGCGCCGCGTTCGCTTCCGTGAGCGTGTGTTTCGGGAATCATTTCGTCGCTTATTACGTAAAGCATAGTTCCGCCCGCAAATGCGAGAGCAAAGGGTAAAACTGCGGCCGAAATACTAACCGCGAAATAGCCTAAAAAGGTTCCAACAACCTCTACAAGTCCTGTTAGCATAGCGATAATGAATGTTTTTTTAGGCGAAACCCCTGCCGCTAGCATAGGGGCTATAATAACCATTCCTTCGGGAACATTCTGAAGAGCAATACCGCCGGCTATCATAAGCGCGCCCGAAGTATCGCCCGAACCAAAACCAACCCCTGCGGCAATACCTTCGGGTAGGTTATGAATAGCGATAGCAAGAACAAATAATAAAACCTTATTTAGGTTTGTTGTGTTTTGGCTTTCGAGTGTTGCCCCCGCTAACTTGTGAAGGTGGGGAACAAGTTTGTCAATAAGGTTTAAACAAACCGCGCCAACAAAAATTCCCGAAAGGGTAAAAAGCAGTTTAAATTTTCCGCCATATTCTAAAGAGGGGAGTATAAGCCCTAAAATAGCCGCAGCAAGCATAACTCCTGCCGCAAACGAAAGTATTATGTCGGAAAATTTGTGCGATATTTTTTTAAACAAAAAACCAATGGCCGAGCCAAATATCGTAGCGCCGCCAACACCTAGTGCAGTAAGTAAAACAAGTTCCATAAAAACCTCTTTTAAAGCATTTAATAGATTATACCATAATATGCGCTAAAAATCAATTATGCCAAGAAGTTCTTCCGGAGTAGAAATTATTGTATCGGCTCCGTTTTCGGTAAGTTCGTCCCTTTTTCTAAAACCCCACAAAACGCCAACAGTATAAAGCCCTGCGTTTTTACCGGTTTTCATATCGGTTCCTGTGTCGCCAATATAAACACATTCGCCCTTTTCTAAATTATAGGTAGAAATAATGTTTAAAACCTCTTGTGGGTCGGGTTTTAAGGGGCCGTTAGGCTTTTGTCCGGTAACGTAGTCGAAACAATCTTTGCCAAAAAAGTACTCTACAACCTCTTTTGCGGCAAAATCGGGCTTATTAGAAACAATAGCAACCTTAATGCCTTTAGCTTTAAGTTCTTTTAAAGTTTCCTTTATTCCTTTATAAATTTCGGTTTTAAAAAAGGTGTTAGCGTTATAGGCGTCGTCGTAAACCTTAAAAACTTTGCTAAAAAGCTCCTCGGTGTAACAACCTCTATATTCTAACATACCTTTAATTAAATTTTTAATTCCCGTTCCTACAAGAATTTTATAGGTGTCTTCGGGTATTTCTTGAATACCGAATTCTTTAAGGGCTAAATCGCCGTAATGCTTAATTGTTTTAATTGTATCAAGTAAAGTTCCGTCTAAATCGAAAATACAAATTTTAGTCATAAAAACCTCGAAATCTAGTTTTAAGCGGACTTAATTATATCATATTTTTAAAAACTTTTCTACTGCTTTTTCATCTGTTTTAGGAAAAGTAAAACGGCAACAAAAAGGGTGGCTATTCCGTAGCCCAAAACCCAAAGAAGGTGGTCCCCAATTTGGCTAAAATTACCCGAAATTGCGGCTCGTTCGAGTTCTACCGCGTGAACAAAGGGTAAAGCGTAGGCTATTTTCTTAAAAACTCCGCCAACAAGTTCAAGGTCGAACCA
>JAZODO010000090.1:0-1955 GCA_045597065.1 Acutalibacteraceae bacterium
TATTAAGTTTATTATCAACGGGTTATATTATAACATAATGTCAACTTTTGTCAAGATATTATTTAGCAACATCAATTTGAATGCCAAGCCACAACATAACACCAACTGCCGCAATTAAAAGAATTATTGTTACAACGGTTAAAATAAAGGACTTTTTATTAAAGACATATTTTTTGTCGGATGCATTTTTAATTAATCCGGTAGCCTTTAATGCCGAAGTGAACGGTTTATAAATTAAAAGCATAATAGAAGCGTTCATTATTGTTTTAAAAAGATTAAAAGGTAATAGTACAGTTGCAAGCATTCCCATAACTATTGTTTTAGCTACTTCAATATTAGGTGCGGCGCCAATTAAAAGAAGATATTGAGGCGTAATAAATATATTTGCAAGAAGCATTACAGCGGTTACCGAAACAACAGTAATCGAAGTTGCAATTATAGCTCCGGAAAAATTTCTTTTATACTTATATATTAAACCGCAAACAAGCACAAAGGTTCCACTTGAAAGTGCATTCATAACTAGGCCATACCAACCGGTTGAACTTATAGTTGCAAATTCTAGTAGAGCAACTGCCGCAACCGAAATTAAACCATAAACAGGGCCAAAAAGAAGCGCGATAATTGAAAGCGCAACATCTTTAAGGTCTAAGGATAAAAATCCTGCAACCTTAAACATAGAAGTTAACATAGTAAGTACAAAAGCAACTGCGATTAACATGCCGGATACGGCGATTTTTTTAATTTGTTCTGATTTCATTTTTTCCTCCAAAAATATATAAAATTAGTTTCGGAAAGAAAAAGCCCCCAAGGATAATAAGTCCTTGGGGTACACTAATTTAGCATAAAAAGCTTTTTCTTCTTTCATCCGGACTATACCGTCGGCTTTGGAATTTCACCAAATCAACCAAAAAAGGTTCGCGGGCTATACCGCCGGTGAGGAATTACACCTCGCCCCGAAGACACTACCATTATATGCCTTTATTTATAAATTGTCAAGTATTAAGCCGCACGTAAACGAAGTCTGATTTTATCGGCTATCATAGCAATAAATTCGCTGTTTGTAGGCTTGCCGCGTTCGGTATGAATAGTATAACCGAAGTAAGCGTTTAAAATATCTAAATCTCCCCTATCCCACGCAACCTCTATAGCATGTCTAATTGCACGTTCTACCCTTGAAGAGGTTGTAGAAAACTTTTTAGCAACTGTAGGATATAAAAGTTTAGTTACAGAGTTAATTACATCTTCATTTTTAACCGAGAGCAAAATCGCTTCTCTTAAATAATGATAACCTTTTATATGGGCAGGAACTCCAACTTGGTGAATAATTTCGGTAACCATAACCTCTAGGTCATGGTCGCTAAGTACGCCTTCTCCGGAAATAATTGGGCGAATATTGGTTTTCCAACCCGAAAATTTTATAATTCTTTCGGCAAGGGTTGTATAGTCGAAAGGGCGTAAGAAGAAATATGTTGCGCCAGCCTTTAAAATTTCTGACTCAAGTTGAGCATTATCAAAACCGGAAACTACCATAACTAAGGGCTTTTCTTTTTCATTCATATCTTTAATATTATGAAGAACGCCTAAAATATCTAAATTGGGCATAAAAACATCGGCTAAAACAATGTCGGGTTTAGAGGTTCTAATCTTCTCTAAAAGTGTTACTCCATCTTTTTCGCAAAGTGTTGCGTTCATTCCGTAGGTTGTCAGTACCTTTTGACATTGAATTCCAAACTCTGCTGAATTATCTGCTATTACTACATTTAATTGGTGCATATTGCTACCTCCTTCTATTTTTTGCAAGGCTATTGTAACATAAATCCACTTTTAATGCAAGAATTATTATTTCTTTTTCTGACATTCTATTATTATTACATATTTTATGTGTCTTTTTTGGCAAAAGAGCAACAAAATGCATTAAATCATTTTATGAGTTTGTCGAATTGTGTCGAAAGAAT
>JAZODO010000091.1:0-1914 GCA_045597065.1 Acutalibacteraceae bacterium
CTTTTTTAAGGGCTAATAGCACTATCTCGCGGTTTTCGGGCTTAAAGTACTGTAAAAGCGCGCGTTGTTCTGCCTTTTCCTTTGGCGTTTTTGGCACATATACCTTTTCCATTGTGTTAGGGTCAAGACCTGTATAAAACATACAGGTTGAAACTGTGCCGGGGGTGGGGTAGAAGTCCTGCACCTGCTCGGGATGAAGATTTTCACTTTTTAAAAATAAAGAAAGCTCTATTGCGTCCTTTAAAGTGCTTCCCGGGTGTGAAGACATTAAATAGGGAACTAAAAATTGCTTTTTATTAACGCTTTGGGTAATTTCGTAAAAGCGTTTTTTAAATCTATTGTAAACCTCTATATTAGGCTTGCCCATTCGCTTAAGCACGTTATTGCTACAATGCTCCGGCGCAACCTTAAGCTGACCGGAAACGTGATGCTCAACCAGCTCTTTAAAAAAGCTTTCGTCCTTATCGGCAATAAGGTAGTCGAAGCGAATACCTGAACGAATGAAAACCTTTTTAATCTTGGGTAGCTTTCTTAGCTTGCGTAAAAGGGCTAAATAGTCCTCGTGATTAACCTTAACGGCAGGGCAAAGGGTGGGCGCAAGGCACTTTTTATCCGGGCACATACCGCGTTTTTCCTGACTGTCACAGGAAGGCGCACGGAAATTTGCGGTTGGTCCGCCAACGTCGTGAATGTATCCTTTAAAGTCCGGCATTTCGGTAATTTTAACCGCTTCTTCAATAACGGATTGGTGGCTTCTTACGCTAATCTTGCGACCTTGGTGGTATGCAAGCGAGCAAAAATTACAAGCTCCGTAGCAACCGCGGTTGTGAATAATAGAAAACTTAACCTCTTCTATACCGGGCACTCCGCCAAGCTCTTTGTAAGAAGGGTGGTAATCACGCATAAAGGGAAGAGAATAGGTTGCATCCATTTCTTCGGTGGTAAGCGGTAGGCAAGGCGGGTTTTGAATAACTATTTTATCGCCGTGGCGTTGAATAATTTTTTTACCGCGAATTGCGTCGTGCTCTGCTTGCTGAATAAAGCAAGCCTTGGCGTAATCCCTTTTACCTTGCGGGGTGGGCGCAGAAACCGCCTCAAACGAAGGACATTCTTTAACGGGCCCAGCCTTATATTCGCTTGTTTTAACTGCGTAGCAAGTACCTAAAATATCGTGAAGCTCTTTTATACTTTCGCCCGCGTTTAAGCGGTTAGCAATTTCCACGATATGCTTTTCGCCCATGCCGAACATTAAAAGATCGGCGGTGCTATCTAATAAAAGGGAAGGCATAACCTTATCTGCCCAGTAATCGTAATGCGCAAATCTACGCAAAGAAGCTTCTAAACCGCCAATAGCAATAGCCACGTCGCCAAAATATTTTCTTATTTCCTTGCAGTAAACGGTAACCGCTCTATCCGGTCTAGCGCCCGCTTTACCGCCGGGGGTATAAGCGTCGTCACTTCTTTTTTTCTTGGCGGCGGTGTAGTGCGCCACCATAGAGTCAATATTACCGCCGTTTACCAAGAAAGCAAGTCTTGGCGCGCCAAACTCCGTATAATCGCTTTTGCTTTTTGGTTGGGAAATAATGCAAACCTTATATCCCTTGCTTTCCAGCACGCGTGAAATTATAGCAGTACCAAAGGATGGATGATCTACGTAAGCATCCCCGGTTACTAAAATAAAGTCCGCCTGAGACCAACCGCGTTCTAGCATTTCATTTTTAGTTATTGGTAAAAATGGCATAATAAAGCCCTCAACAGTAAATTTCTTTTGTAAGTATACCAAAAACTCAAAAAATAATCAACGGTTTTTAGGCAAACAAGCGCTAATAAAAATAAGGCAGTAAGCAAACGGCCAATTATTTTCACCCTTTTTGCGATATAAGTAAAGTTAGAATTGATATTAACTAAAAAATA
>JAZODO010000092.1:0-4328 GCA_045597065.1 Acutalibacteraceae bacterium
GGAGCGATTCATAATCATCAGGATTTACAACATCGAGAATTTTTGCAAGCCAAGGAGCATTATCTACAACGAAGATTCCGTCAACAACATCTACCGTAAAGGTTCTTCTGTTGTTTTCAACAACGAGTTCTTCTACGGGAATTGGGTCGGGTTCGTAAATTTTAATGTCAGGAAGTTTTGCAAGTTCTGCCGCAACATAGTTAATAAGCTCTTCGGTACCCTCATTAATCGGGGCCATTATTGGGAAGAAGGCATAGCCTTTTGAAGTAAAGTAGGCTTTTAGTTCTAGAACCTTTTGCTCATCGACGAGGTCACACTTATTACCAACAACTATTTGGGGACGCTCACTGAGTTCACTGCTGAATACTTCGAGTTCTTTATTTATGGTATCGAAATCTTCAATAGGGTCGCGACCTTCAGAACCCGAAACGTCTAATACGTGAAGTAGTAAACGACAACGTTCTACATGGCGTAAAAATTCGTGGCCAAGGCCAACGCCTTCGCCCGCACCTTCGATAAGACCGGGAATGTCGGCCATAACAAAGGAAGAACCTTCGCCCATTCTAACAACGCCTAAAACTGGCGTTAGGGTTGTAAAATGGTAGTTAGCAATTTTGGGTTTAGCTTCGCTTACAACCGAAACCAGAGTAGATTTTCCAACGTTGGGGTAACCAATAAGGCCAACGTCGGCTAAAAGTTTAAGTTCAAGCGTTACGTCTAACGACTCACCGGGATTACCGGGTTTAGCGAAACGAGGAACCTGACGAGTAGAGGTTGAAAAATGCATATTTCCCCAACCGCCGTTACCGCCTTTTGCAATAACAGTAGGTTCATTAGAAGAAATATCTGCAATAATTCTACCGCTTTCGGCATCTTTAATTAAAGTTCCTCTGGGAACAGAAATTACTAAATTTTTAGCGCTTTTACCGGTACAACGCGAAGCGCCGCCGTTAGCTCCGTTTTCTGCGGTATATTTTCTTTTATATCTAAAATCGGCAAGGGTTGAAAGATTGTCGTCGGCAACAAAAACTATATCTCCGCCACGACCGCCATCACCACCGTCGGGTCCGCCCGCAGCAACATACTTTTCGCGATGAAAAGAAACTGCGCCGTTTCCGCCGTCACCCGCTTTAAGATGAATTCTTGCAATATCTACAAACATACGGTCACCTCCGTTTAAATAACGTCCTAAATAAGAAATAAAGCTCGGCAACGCCGAGCTTTAGCAAATGATTTTACTGTTCAACAGCGTAGATGCTTACCTGCTTACGGTCGCGGCCTACACGTTCAAACTTAACCTTACCGTCGATAAGAGCAAATAAAGTGTCGTCAGAACCGATGCCGACATTGTTGCCCGGATGAATTTTGGTTCCTCTCTGGCGAACGAGAATGTTGCCTGCGAGTACGAACTGACCGTCAGCACGCTTTACGCCAAGACGTTTAGCTTCGCTATCACGACCGTTCTTAGTAGAACCCATTCCCTTTTTATGGGCGAATAACTGAATGTTAATCTTTAACATAATTACACCTCCGAAATTACTTTGATGCAGTTTGGATACTGCTCACTTAGCTGCCTTACATGAAGGGCGAACCCTTTTAAAACGACTGTTGTTTGGGGCGAAGGAGAAGAAACGCTTAAAAGCATTTCGCCTTTATTTTCGTTTACAGATATATCTGCTTTATCACAAATTACATCGGTTATAGTGTTAGCAACCAAATAGGCCGCAGAAGAAACCGAAGCGCAAACGAGTTTACCCTGAAAATCGTTTTCATTGGCAGAAGAATGTCCTTTAACGGAAAAACCGTTTTTAGACAACACGACTTTTGTCATAACTTACTAATTATACGATTTCAGTAATCTGTACTTTAGTGTAGGGTTGTCTGTGACCCATTTTACGAGAGCTGCTCTTCTTGGGTTTGTAGGTGAAGACGGTAATCTTCTTGCCTTTACCGGTTTTAACAACGGTTCCCTTAACAGCTGCATCTTTAACATAGGGTTTACCTACCTTTAAGGTAGCAGTTTTCTTAACTGCAACAACCTTGTCAAAAACAACCTCGGAGTTTTCCTCAGCGTCGAGCTTTTCTACATAGATGAAATCTCCTTCTTCTACGCGATATTGCTTTCCGCCGGTTTCGATAATAGCGTACATTTTCTGGCACCTGCCTTAATATAAGTCTCGCTACAGAAGGCGTGCAAAAAGGCGCAACTTTAAAAGCCTCCAATATGCGGCTTGAACATTTTACCACCAAAAGCGCAAATTGTCAAGTGTTTTTTATAAAGAAATAAACGAAAAATCCCGAACAAAAGGTTCGGGATTTTAATGTTAAATTATTCGGCAGTTTCTTCTGCAACAGATTCAGCAACTACAACTTCTTCTTCGGAAGCGGTAGCTACAACTTCGTTTTCTGCGGTTGCTTCAGCCTCTTCCTTTACTTCGGGCTCTAAAAGAGCGCGAATAGAAAGGCTAACGCGTTTCTTTTCATCGTCGATAGCGGTGATTTTTGCTTCAACTTCTTGACCAACGGTAAGTTCATCTTGAGGTTTAGCAATGTGCTTGTTAGCAATTTGAGAAATATGGATAAGACCATCGATGCCGGGAATGATGCGAGCAAATGCACCATAGGTAGTCATGCTAACGATGGTTACCTTAACAACGTCTTCTACTTTGTAGTTGTTGTTAAAGATAGTCCAAGGGTTTTCATCTTCTTTTTTGTAGCCTAAAGAGATTTTTCTCTTTTCTTTATCTACGGCCTTAACGAAAACTTCAATAGTATCGCCAACTAAAACTACTTCGGAAGGATTCTTAATTCTTTGCCAAGAAAGCTCAGAAATGTGAACCATTCCGTCTACTCCGCCTAAATCAACAAATGCACCATAACCGGTAAGAGATTTAACGGTTCCGGTAAATTTGTCGCCAACGTTGATTTCATCCCAGAATTTAGCCATTTCTTCTTTTCTTTGTTCGCGAAGAACAGAACGAATAGAACCAATAGCTCTTCTTCTGCGGTTGATTTCAATAATACGGAAATCTACTTCTTTGTTTTTAAGGTCTTCGAGAGAATCATTTCTAGAAAGGGTTGCCTGAGAAGCGGGAATGAAAACGCGTACGCCGTTAGTAGAAACAACAACGCCACCCTTAATAACTTCACAAACGGTACCGGTTAAAACTTCGTTATTTTCTTTAGCAGCAACAATCTTGTCCCAACCAGCGATAGCATCGAAACGACGTTTAGAAAGCATTGCGGTACCTTCCATATCGTCGGTACGCATAATGATAAGGTTTAGTTCATCTCCAACCTTAACTTCTTTGGTTAGGTCAACATTACGTTCATATGAGAATTCATCGGCGCTTACATAGCCGGTAAGGCCTCTGTTGTAATCGACTAAAATTTCCGAAGGGGTAACCTGAACTACTACGCCTTTAACCTTTTTATCGGAGTTAAGGCTGTCAAGAGATGCTTCAAAAGCTTCTTCGTCGGTCATTTCTTCGAATGATTTTTGAACAACTTCTGTTACCTCGGCTTGTTCTTCTACCGGATTTAAAATTTCTGTCATGGTTTTAATAACCTCCTTAATAATTGCCGCAGGAGTTGAAGCGCCTGCAACTACACCAACCGCGTTGACACCCTCAAAGAAATCTGCCCTTAGTTCGTTAGCAGTTTCAATGTGGAGTGTTTTTCCGCAGTTTTCCTTGCAAACGTCGTAAAGCTTTTTTGTATTTGAACTGTGTCGCCCGCCGATTATAACCATAGCATCGTTTTTACGCGATAACTCGGCCGATTCAGACTGGCGCATAGATGTAGCGTTACATATTGTACCAAAAATAAGCGGATTTGTACAGTATTTTTTTAAGATTTTTTCACACTTTTCCCAAATTTTTTCATTAAAAGTAGTTTGAGATACAACGCAGACCTCTTCTTTTGTTAAATTCGGCTTTTCGGCAAGTAGTTTTTCTAAAGAGATTTCGTCTTCAAAAACATAAACTTCGCCGTTTGTGTGGCCTACAATTCCGATAACTTCCTTATGCTTTTCATCACCGGCAATTAATACGGGAACACCTTTAGAAGAAGCCTCTTTAACTATTTTATGAATTTTAGCAACAAATGGGCAGGTAGCATCAACAGTTTCAACCGAACATTCTTCTGCCTTTTTCATAACGCTTTCGGGCACCCCGTGGGAACGAATAACCAAAATTTCGTTGCTACTCACATCGTTAATTTCTTCGACTACGCGAACCCCCCTAGCCTCTAAATCGGCAACAAGTTGAGGGTTGTGAATAATAGGGCCTAAAGTGCATACCTTTTTACCTTCGTTTACAAGTTGATAG
>JAZODO010000093.1:0-4196 GCA_045597065.1 Acutalibacteraceae bacterium
AAAAGGTTATCGGTATCGCGTTGGCTGAAGGATTTTCGATTTTAAATCTCGACTATTCGCCAATTAAAGGCCCCGAAGGGAATATTGAGTATTTAATTCATATAATTAACAACGGTTTAGCAGAAATCAGCGAAAACGTTATTCCAAAAAATGTTGTAGATAACGCCCACTTCTCACTTAAAGGAGAGTGATTAACTTGAAAATAGCCCTTTTCCCTAATTTTGAAAAGGAAGGCACAAAGGAACTGCTTATAAAAGCGGTTGAAATTTTAACCCTTAATGGCGCCGAATGCTTTGTGCCGGAAAATGTGTCGGCCGATTGCCAAAAACTCCCTAAGTCGCAAATTTATAGCCTTTGCGATATAGTTATTACAATTGGTGGCGACGGCACCCTCATTAAATACGCAAAAGAGGCTTCTAAATTTAATAAACCCTGCCTTGGAATAAATAGCGGAAGACTCGGCTTTTTAACAAACCTTGAAAAAGACCAGTTAGACCTACTTAAAAATCTCGTTTTAGAAGACTATCTAGTTGAATCCAGAATGATGCTTTTGGTTAAGGCCTTTAAAAATAACCAACTTATTTTTGAAGATATTGCTCTTAATGATGCGGTAGTTTCCAGCGGTTCGGTTTCTAAAATGACCGATATTAGTCTTAATGTTTCGGGCGATAGTATAGAATATATTGCCGATGGAGTTATTTTTTCTACACCTACCGGCTCAACCGCCTATTCTATGTCGGCGGGTGGTCCTATTATCGACCCCGACGTTCGTTGTATAACCGTAACGCCTATTTGTTCTCATTCACTTACCGCTCGCCCGATGCTCGCTAGCGAAAAGGCCGATATGAGCGTTACTATTAAAAATACATCCAGAACGGAACCCTTCTTAACCGTAGATGGAAATCCTTGTTGTAAGGTTGATTTTGATACAAAGGTTAATATTTCCTCCGCTCCATTTGACGTTAAGTTAATTAACCTTAGCAATAATTCAATTTACAAAACTATATCTAAAAAGTTTTAGGAGAAGTTAAATGAAAAATAAGCGCCAAGCTGTAATTATCGAGCTTATACAAAACAATGTTTTAACAACCCAAGATGAATTACTCGACGCCCTTAAAAATATTGGCTACGAAGTTACCCAGTCAACCGTTTCTCGCGACATTAAAGAACTTCGTATTGTAAAGGCTCAAGACTCCCAAGGTATTTACCGTTACCTTGTAGCCGGTAAAAACAACGATAGTTTAAGAAATAAAAATCATTTCGAAGATATTTTTTCAAAGTCTTGTATCGATGTTGTATATTCTCAAAATACCGTTGTAATTAAGTGCTATGCAGGAATGGCTTCAAGCGTTTGCGTAGCGTTAGACAATCTGTTTAGCGGTATTATTTTAGGTTCGCTTGCAGGCGATGATACTATTTTTGCAATTACTTCGGGTGAGTCTGATTCTATAATTTTAACCGAAAAAATAAAGAAATTAATTTAACGGAGATATTTTATGCTTAAATATCTACATATTGAAAATATAGCGGTTATTCAGTCGGCTAATATCGAACCGCTTAGCGGCTTTAATGTTCTAACCGGTGAAACGGGTGCGGGTAAGTCGATAATTATCGACTCAATTAATGCGGCGCTTGGTGAGAGAACCTCGAAAGAACTTATTCGAAACGGTTCCGATAAAGCCCTTGTTTCGGCCGTGTTTGGAGATTTGTCGGCCGCTTCGCTTTCTGTTTTGGCCGAACATGGAATAGAGCCCGACCAAGATGGTCTTGTTTCGGTTCAAAGGGTAATTAGCCTAAACTCGAACGGCAGTATTCGTATAAATGGCCAACTTACAACCGCCCAAGTTTTAAGAGATATTTCTAAATATCTTATAAATATTCACGGCCAGCACGATAATCAGATGCTTTTAAGGCCCGAAAACCATTATCTTTATATCGACCTTTTGGCTAACAACCAAAAAGAACTTGCCGAATATAAAGAAGCCTTTAAAACTTTTACCGATATTCGTAAAAAGATTAAAGATTTAGAATGTGACGAAGATAAAAAGTACGACCGAATTGATTTACTTAAATACCAAATAAACGAACTCGAAATTGCCGATGTAAAACCGGGCGAAATCGAGGAACTTAAAAAAACTCGCGAACTAATTCGAAACTCGGAAAAGCTTCTTAAAGCACTAAACGACTGTGCTTTTATGTTAAACGGAAGTTTAGATACCGAAGGTGCAATCTCTCTTGCAACTTCTGCCGAAGAGTTTATGCAAAAAGCTGCAGTTGAAGAGTTAAATTCCATAAACGAACAACTCGTTTCATCTATAAACGGTTTAGAGAATGTTGCCCAAAGTGTTAGAAAATATGTCGACGATTTTCCGTTTTCTAAAGAAGATGCGCAAAAAACCGATGAAAGACTTGACATTCTTCATCGTATAATGCTAAAATACGGCAATAGTGAAGAAGCTGCAATTGAATATTTAAATAAAGCAAAGGCAGAACTTTTAGAAATTGAGTTTAGCGAAGAAATGCTACTTAAACTTGAAGACGACCTTATTAAAGCCGAAGAAAGGCTTGTTTTAGCGGGCGAAAAACTAACCGCAACTCGAAAAAAGGCTGCAACAGTTTTTGCGAGTCAGGTTTGCGAAGCGCTTAACTTTATGGATATGAACGGCGTAGAGTTTGTTGCCCAAATAGAGAAAGCAAAGTATTCTAAAACCGGTTGCGATAATGTTGAGTTCTTTATTTCTGCTAATGCAGGTGAATCGGTAAAACCGCTTTATAAGGTAGCTTCCGGTGGCGAGCTTTCTCGAATTATGCTTGCAATTAAGGGTATTCTTGCCGATAAAGATAATGTAGATACCTTAATATTCGACGAAATCGATACCGGAATAAGCGGTCGTGCGGCCTCAAAGGTAGCGGTTCAACTTAAAAAGGTTGCCGGTCTTCGTCAGGTAATTTGCGTAACTCATTTGGCTCAAATAGCCGCCGCAGGCGAAGGACATTTTCTAATAGAAAAAAGCACAAAAAACGGGAAAACCTTTACCGATGTTACCTTGCTTAGTAGGGAAGAGCGAATTAAAGAAATTGCTCGCATTATGTCGGGTACAGAACTTTCAGACAATATAATAAGTTCCGCAACGGAACTCTTAGATAGGAGTAAATAGTAATGACTTTATACGAAGAACTCATTGAACGTGGGCTTATTGCTCAGGTTACCAATGAAGAAGAAATCAAAGAAATGATAAATAACGGAAAGGCTACCTTCTATATCGGTTTCGACTGTACTGCCGATAGCCTTACCGCTGGCCATTTTATGGCTCTAACCCTTATGAAACGCCTTCAAATGGCTGGTAATAAGCCAATTGCACTAATCGGCGGCGGTACTACCATGATAGGCGACCCTTCGGGAAGAACCGATATGAGAAAAATGTTAACCATCGAAGATATTAACCATAATGCGGCTTGTTTTAAGCGCCAAATGGAAAGCTTTATCGACTTCTCTGAAGGCAAGGCTCAAATGGTTAACAACGCTGATTGGCTTTTAGGCCTTAATTATGTAGAACTTCTACGCGAAGTTGGCGCTTGTTTCTCGGTAAATAAAATGCTTAGCGCAGAATGTTATAAACAAAGAATGGAAAAAGGTCTTTCTTTCTTTGAATTCAACTATATGATTATGCAGTCCTACGACTTCTATCATCTCTTTAAAAACTATAACTGTAATATGCAGTTTGGCGGCGATGACCAATGGTCTAATATGCTTGGCGGTACCGAACTTATCCGTAAAAAACTTGGTAAAGATGCCCACGCTATGACCATTACTCTTCTTACCGACTCCCAAGGCAAGAAAATGGGTAAAACCGCAGGTAATGCTGTTTGGCTTGATGCCGCAAAGACCTCTCCCTATGATTTCTATCAATATTGGAGAAACGTAGACGATGCCGACGTTATTAAGTGTATTAAAATGTTAACCTTTATTCCTATTGAAACTATTCGCGAATACGAAAAGTGGGAAGGTAGCGAACTTAATAAAGCTAAAGAAATTCTCGCTTTTGAACTTACCCAAATGATTCACGGAACCGAAGAAGCCGAAAAGGCTCAGGCTGCCGCACGCGCTATTTTCGGTGCGGGCGCAAGTGATGCCGATATGCCCTCGACCGCTCTTTCTGCCGACGACAAGTCGGATCGTAGCCATGTCGTTCTGT
>JAZODO010000094.1:0-2877 GCA_045597065.1 Acutalibacteraceae bacterium
CAGTTTTGTAACCGAAAATTTTGTTCTAGCTGCGAAGCCTGAAACCCGCAGTAATACTTTGTGTCTTACAAGGGTAAAGGCAAGTAAATAGGGCAAAATTTGGTTCCAAAACCGATTTCGTCCCTAATCACAACTCCCTAATATAGGGGTTTTTCTTATACAAACTGATTTTGGCCCTCGTCGTAAAAGTAGTCTATAAGGGCTAATTTTTCGCTAATTTCGGTAGGGTTTACCCCTAAGTCGTCGCAAAGGGCCGAAAAACTTTTATACCCGTCGCGCAGTTTTGTGTTAATAACGCTAAGTAAAATAACAGGGTCTTTTGGGAGCATATTAGTCCTCTAAAAGGCCCGATTTTTTAAGGGTTTCGATAAAACTGTCTACTGCAGAGGCGGCTTCGTCCTTAGTAACGTCGTACTCCTTAAAGAAAGCGGCTATAATCTGGTCGCGGTCGTAGCCTTTGTTTATAAGGTCAAAAATAAAAGCGCCGGTAGAATTAAGGGTAATAACGTTATCGGTTTTTTCGCCTTCCAGTTCAACAGCAATAGCAACGGTTTTGTCGGCTACGGTGCGAAGAATGAATTGGTTTTTAAGTTTCATTATAATCACCTCAAAATAATTTTGCTCGACTGCTCGGCTGCGGCCATTTCTGTGTTACAAGAAATTTCCCACAAATTACAGTTTTCAATAGCGGTTTCAAGCAGTTCAAGGAATTTTAATATATTTATACTGCCGCTTGGAATAGCAACCTGGTCAAGAAGCAGTTTAAGGGCTTCGCTTTTGTCTAGTTTTCTGGTTTCGTTTTTGTCGCTTCGTTTAATAAAACAAAGGTCGGTAAGGGGAACCATTTTATTTTCAGACAACCCCTCTTTTCCACACCAAGGGGTTCCAAAAGCAAAGGGCTTTCCGCCTTTAACCTTAACGATGGGCTTGTCGCCGTTTATAATTTGAAGTTTTTCGCCAAAAAGCTTTTTCCAAAGAAGCATATGGGTAGATTTACCTGTTCCGCTTTTTGCAAAAAAGGCAATACCTTTACCATTTATTTCAAAGGTAGCGGCGTGAAGCATAAACGAATCATACTCGTGTAAAATTCGGCTAAGTTTTCGGCAAACGGCAACCGATTCAAGACGACCAACGCTTAAAATTTTAACAGCGGTGGCGTTATTTTCAAAAACTATATCGGCATCGCTGGCCGAAAGGGTAATATCGGGGGTAGAAAATTCTGCCGCATATTTGCCGCAAATGTTTTCTAAATACGGGTAGCGATTCAGAATTTCAATATTCAGTTCGGCAATTCGGCATTTCATTACTACAAGTTCTCCATACTAAGAATTTGCGCGCGTGTATTCAACCTAATGATACAACAAACAACCCTTTTTGTCAAGCAAGGTTGCTCTGCCTTTTTCTTATGCGAAGCCAGTTCATAAAACCGTAAAGGTCGCCCGCTAAAAAGGCTATAAAACAAACGGTTACCGAAATATATTTTAGGTCAACCATAGCGGCCATACTCCAAAGAATAATTAAAACAATATCGTTTACAGAGTAGGCAAGCGCGAAATAAGGGCTTCGCCTAAATGCTAAATAGGCGGCTATAAAACTAGTTAAAACCGAAAAGGTGCTAACCCCTAAATTTGCGGTGTTAAGGGCTTTAAGAACAAAGTAAAAGCCGATAGTTACTAAAACCGCTAAAACAGATAAAAGCCCAATTTCCCACTTTTTAATAAAACTTATCTTAACCTCGGCCGTATTTCCGTTAAAGGGGTTTTTAAGCCAAGAAATAAGGGCGCAAAGCGCGGTAGGCAACGCCATTCCCCAATATGTAATAGTTTCGCCGTAGTAGCCGAATATTAGCGATATAAGGCCGTATAAAAGCCCGAATATTACCATTAAAAGTTGGCCTATCGGGTTTCCCTTTGCGCAAAAAATCAGCGAAGTTACCCCAAGCAGCGGGGATATAAGGGTTAAAAGGCTGCTTTTATCGAAAATACAAAAGGAAGATATTATAAGTATAACCGAACAGAGCCATATTGCCCATTCTACTGCCGTAAAATACCTAATAAACCGCCTAAATTTTTCCATAAAGGTCTCCTAAAATCGTTTTAAGTTAGTCTATCATAAAACCCGCCTAAATACAACCAAAAAACAAATTATTGCAAAGTAAAAAAATTGTGCTATAATTAAATAAAGAAAGGGTGTGGTCCCCGTGTACAAAAGTAGTTTTAACTCTATACTTAATATAGGAGGAAAAATTATGCTAAAAAAAGTAACCGCTTTAATTTTTTGCGCCCTTTTGGCTTTTTGTCTTGTCGGTTGTAATAACGTAGAACCCGACCAAACCGAAAGCTTGTCTACCAACCAAACCGCCTCTAATACCGAAACCTTAGAAGATAACGGTATTGTTTTAGATAAAACCCCGAAGGTTAGTGAAAAACAAGCGGTAGATATAGCCTTTACCGAACTTAAAGAAAACGAAGACGAATATAATTTAGAAATAACCGACGAAGGTAAAGAAAAATATACCTGTAAAATAGAAGAACGCGAAGGCGAGTATTGTTATAATATAAACTTTAACGGCTTTCTACATAAAGGCGCCTCTAATACCCACATACCAAAAGTAAACGTTTGGGTAAATGTAGATACAGGCGAAATACTAGGCGTTTCAAGATGCAAGTAAATAAATAAAATTAAAAACCCGTTCTCTTTGGCCAAGTGTTCGTAAGGACGCTTGGCCAGTTTTATTCGCCAAAGGCGAGTTGTATTGCATCGCAGTTTTATTGTACTTCGCACAGTGTTATTCGCTTCGCGAGTTTGCTGCGAATAAAATAACACTGAATCCGCAGGATTCAATAACACTATTGTCTAAAGACAATAATATCACTC
>JAZODO010000095.1:0-3470 GCA_045597065.1 Acutalibacteraceae bacterium
TCGGTTCTTGAAAGCATTCTGTCAATCGCTTTTTTAGCACATTCTTTAGAAGTGCAAACCTTATCTTGTCCGTTTTTAGGGCTACATTTTTTGCAGCCGCAAAAATAAAATTCATAAGTGTCGGCAAAGAGGTAACCTTCGAGAGGATAGTAGGTTTTAGTTTTATTTATAGATTTTAAAAGGTTAGAACTAAAATCTACGTTATCAAGGGCTTCTAAAAAGTCGGACTCTTGGCAAACACCTGCGCTTTTAAGAAGGGTTGCAATACCTACTACTGTTACGTTTTTATTATTAACGTTTTTAGTATAGTCGCGAATGGTAGTACCTTCGGGGATGGTAACGGTTACGGTTTCGGCCTTTTTGCCGCCGTTTATAAGTAGGTCGGCAATAGCTTTAAAGCCAATATCGTTTTCAAAGGTAAAATCGCCGTAATGATAGCTGTTTTCGGTTTTTGCCATACGGGAATAAACTCTAAATAAAAGCGCGTTATCTATAGCACCGGCTTCTTCCAAGCGGTTTGCTATTTGAGATACCGAAGAACCTTTAGGAATTACTACGGTACAAAGGTCGCCCTTTCTTGAAGCGCCGCTAAAATCTCTTTGAAAAGAAATTCCAACTATAAGTAAAACTATTATAATAACGCCCAAAACTCCTGCCGTTATATATAAAGGCAAGAGTTTTTTAGGTTTTCTTTTTGTGTTTTCGGTTTCCGATTCTGTTTCGGGTTCTAATGTATAAAGGTCGGTTAAATTTTCGTTTTGCATAAGATTCTCCGAACTATTTAGATTTACAAGTTTTAATTCTTTTATCGGTTACAACTATATCAACCTGGCGGTCAAATCGACCGTGATACATAAAGGGTTTTAGTTCGTCGGCATAGCAGATTCCTGCCGAAATTCCGCCAAAGCGAACCATATAACGGTCGTAATAACCCTTGCCGTAACCTATACGGTAGCCGCGCATATCAAACTGCATCCCAGGCACTATCATAAGGCAACCCGAAAAATCGGTTACAATAGGAAGTTCGGGACTAGGCTCTAAAACCGAAAAGGTGCCGGGGCTAAGACAGTCGAGAGTTGTAATATAGTGAAATTCCATATCGCGACTATCCGGAATGCAACGAGGAACGGCAACCTTTTTACCGTCGGCCCAAGCGTTTTTAATTATTTCAACCGTATTTACCTCTATTGAGGTTGACATATAAACGAGCAGGGTGTTTGCCGGTTTGTATTCCTTTAAACGACGAACATTTTCGGCAATACACCTATCGAGTTCGGCCTTTTTAGCCGCTTCCATTTCGGTACGCTTTTTACGGCATTTAAGGCGAAGTTCCTGCTTATAGTTTCTAATATCTATCGGGCGCATTGCATAGACTCCCTAAGCCCTTCGGAAGCGCCAACAAAACCTTCGATAGCATCGACAATAGCGAAGCCGAATTCGAAAACAGCGCCTGCGCCTTTCGCGGTTATAACATTCCCATCGGTAACCGAGGGGGCGTTTACATAGCGAGCGCCAATAAGGTCATCTTCAAAACCCGGGTAACAGGTTGCAGCCTTGCCCTTTAAAAGTCCAAGCCTACCCAGTATAGCAGGAGCGGCACAAATCGCGGCAACAAACTTACCCTCTTTATAAGCGGTTTTTGCGGCATTACATACCGTAGCGTTTGCCATAAGGTTACGGGTTCCGGGCATTCCGCCGGGAAGCACTATCGCTTGAAGGTCGATAGGCGAAAATTCGCCCGTTTTAATGTCGGCAGTAATTTTTATTCCGTGAGCTCCAACGATTTCTTTTTTATCTACCCCAACACAGGTAACCTTATACCCTGCTCTGCGCAGAATATCTACCGTTACGAGCGCTTCGGCTTCTTCGAAACCATCGGCTAAAAAAACATAAATCATAATAAACTCCTTTTAAAGAGATTTAAGCGTTTCTTTTAGTACGTCGGCCGCAATAGCTTCGATAGTTCGAGGGCTATCGTTTTCGGCGCAAGAAATTTTAACCCAACCCGAATATTCGGCCGTAAATAAAGCCGCCTTTCGGCAACGGTTTAAATATTCTAGGTCACATTCATGAATATCTTTATGGCCGCCATCGGAACTATAACGATTATCGAGTAGTTTTTGGGAAACTTCGGTAGGCATATCTAAAAAGATAACCTTATCGGGCTTTGGAATTCCGAGTTTATTGTATTCAAAATCGTAAAGCCAAGAAAGGAACGATTCCCATTCGCTTTCGGGGAGTTTAGAGCACTGGTGAACCGCATTAGAGGTAGTATAACGGCCCGAAACTATAATTCCGCCGCCGTTATAATATTCGCCCCAATCTTTTTTAAAGGAAGCGAAGCGGTCGACCGCATAAAAACAAGAGGCGGCAAATGCGTTTACATCGCCCGGTTTTGTTCCAAACTGGCCCGCTAAATACATTTTAACAAGGGCCGAAGAGTCGTCGGAATAGTTGGGGAAAGAAACCGAACGGCTTTCAAACCCGTTTTGTAAAAGGCCCTTTGGCAAAAGGTCTAACTGGGTAGATTTTCCGCTTCCGTCGAGCCCTTCTATAACTATAAGTTTTCCCATAATTATTTCATACCTTTATAAAATTCTCTAACTTCTTTAATTTTACCGCAGGTCATTTTACCTTCGGGGCAACCGCCTGCAATACAAGAAGGACCGGCCTTTTTAAAGAGGTTGGGCGCTACTTCGAGCACTAGCGCTAACATTTGGTCGGCTACGTCTTTAATTTCCCATTGGGCGCGGTTACAACAACGATGACGGAAAAAGTTCATAAGGCTTCGAGCGTTCATTGTAACAACAATTTTGGTTTCGCAAGCGTTTGGAAGAAGGAAACGCGCGTCTTCAAAGGCCTTTTTCTTAGCAATTTTTTCGGCTTCTTTTTCGTCCATTCCCGAAAGAACTAACGCTTCGGTATGTTTTTTAGTTAAAAGGTTAGCAAGATTTTTATAACCTTTATCGATAAGTTCCATTTGGTTTAAAAATTCGGCCTTAGCTTCGGGGATGGCCTCAATTTCGGGGGGGACTATAAATTCGAAACTATCTTCGCAAACGTAGCGTTGGCTCTTTTGAGAATAAGAGGCAATTCTATGGCGAACGAACTGATGAGAACAAGCACGGGAGATTCCCTCGATTCCAAAGGTAAAGGAAACATGTTCTATAGGGCTTTCATGACCAATTTCGGAAAGCATTTCTACAAAAGAGGCGGTTTTTTCGGGGGTTAAGCCGTCCATAATAGATTCGATGCTTGCAGGGGAATAGCAAAGTTTAGCGGCAGCCGCTACGGTTGCTTCGGGATTTGGGGTATGTGAAATGAGTGTTACTTTAGCCACTTTAATTCTCCTTTTACACGATACAATTTACTTTATTATATCAAATCTTTCGGCATATATCAACAAAAATCATTATGTATTTAATATATATATTTTCTTTAAAGTATTATATTTTACTTGCTGTATTCGG
>JAZODO010000096.1:0-13681 GCA_045597065.1 Acutalibacteraceae bacterium
TGGTCCGTAGCCAAACGCTCTATCCAGCTGAGCTAACAGCGCGTACACGTTTAGTGCCATAGTATAATAACACAACTTTTTACAAATTTCAAGTATTATTTTTTATTTTAATAAAAAAATTTTCCTGTTGAATAAATTAAAAAAATGATATATACTTAAATAAATAAAAATCAGCATTTAAGGGGAATTTTAAATGAAATCTTTTAAAAAACTTTTAGCACTTATTATGGCCTGTGTTTTGGTTCTTTCGCTAACCGCTTGCGGAGGTAGCGACAACCCCACAGTAGATGATTCAAGCGACTATTCTGATAATGGTATAGACTCTTCTAAACCCGAGAAATATCTTAACACCTTAACAGGCGAATATACCTTAGATGCTGCGGCTGCAGGAAAAAAGCCGGTTGCAATTATGATAAACAACGTTAGCGTTGCTCAAGCGGTTCAAGCCGGTATTTCTTCGGCCGATATTGTTTTCGAAACCGAAGTAGAAGGCGGAATTACAAGACTTTTAGCCTTTTTTGCCGACGTTTCTAAGGTTGGTAAAATAGGAACTATCAGAAGCCTTCGCGTTCCCTTTGCCGAAATTGCTTGCGGAATGAATGCTCTTTTATTCTATCACGGAATGGACGAAGATTATTGCCGCCCCGTAGTTAGAAATTGTAACCTTACATATACCGAAATTTCTAACACCAAGTATTGTAACCGCGAACAAAACGGACTAGCTTACGAACATCGCCTTTATACTTCGGGCGAAAAGGTAGCAGAGCTTATAAAAGATAAAAAGTTTGATACAAAGGGCAGCGAAAACACTTGGGTAAACTTTAACGAAGAAGAAACCAAAACTGCCGCAGGCGCTCTTGCCGCAAATAAGGTTACCGTTAAATTTAGCACAACCAGTACAACCCAGTTTATCTACGATGCCGAAAGCCAAAAATACATTCGCGCAAAGAAAGATAACCCCTTTATCGATTATGGCACAAACAGCAAAGAACTTTTCACAAACCTTTTCGTTCTTAAAACAAACATTTCCAACTACCCCGACAACTATCATCAAAAGGTAGACCTTTCTTCGGGAACCGGTTATTATGTTTCGGCCGGCGGCGCAGTAGAAATTAAATGGACCAAAGGCGCGGCAGAAGATAAGTTTAAGTTTACTACCCTTTCGGGCGAAGCTTTAACCGTAAACCAAGGTAACAACTATGTTTGTATTGCCGACGGTACAGTTACAGTTGAATAATTGAAAAGTAGGGCGCGTTCGTCTCGACGCGCCGTTACAAGTTTTGAATTTGTATAAAACAAACGGCTACGCATAGTTTATTGCATAGCCGTTTTACTTTTTATATTTTTAAGTTTGCTCGGCGCGTCGGGGTTATTCCCCTTATAGGGGAAATGTCGCGAAGCGACAAAAGGGTTTGGGCAAGGCCGTACCGTCGCGCCCTACGGTTGCCGAAATTAGAAAAAATAAAAACCCTTGCCGATAGCAAGGGTTTTAGTTTAACTATTAGTCGTTTACATAGGGGAGAAGAGCTACCTGACGAGCACGTTTAATAGCAGAAGTGAGTTCACGTTGGTGAGCAGCACAAGTGCCGGTTGCACGACGGGGTAAAATCTTTGCACGTTCAGAGATGAACTTGCGAAGACGAGCTACATCTTTGTAATCGATAGCCTCAACTTTGTCTACACAAAAATGGCAAACCTTTTTATGGGGCTTTCTGCGCATGGGTCTTCCTTCCATTGTGGCGCCTCCTTATTATGATATTTATAGGCAAAAAGTTAAATTTAAATTAGAACGGCATATCGTCATCGGCCTCGCCCGAGAGGTCGGTGAAATCGTTAGCGCCTGCGTTAGAGAAAGCAGCAGCTTCTGCAGTAGGAGCGGAACTTCCGTCGCGCTTAGATTCTACAAACTGAACATTGTTTGCAATAACTTCGAAAGCGGTACGGTTTTTGCCGGTTTCTTTATCGACATAGCGACGGGTCTGAATAGAACCTTCGATGCCAATCATGCTTCCCTTTTGGAAGTATTTGGTAACAAATTCTGCAGTTTGGCGCCAAGCAACGATGTTAATAAAATCTGCTTGAGCTTCTTCTCCGGCCTTATAACGGCGGGAAACTGCGATAGAAAATGAAGTTACCGGGGTGTTGTTCGCGGTGTAGCGAAGCTCAGGGTCTGCGGTGAGTCTTCCTGTTAATACAACAAGGTTAAACATTCTTCATTTCCTCCGATTATTTTTTAGTAATCATGATGCGGAGAACACCTTCGGTGATTCCGGCAACACGTTCAAGTTCAGCAGGGAACTCGGGAGCAGCGCTGAAGGTAGTAAACACATAGAAACCTTCGGCTTCGTCGTCGATTAGGTATGCAAGCTTGCGCTTACCCCATTCGTCAACGTTTTCGACTGCTGCGTTTTCGGCAATAAGAGTAGCGAATTTTTCTTTAAGACCGTTAACGGATTCTTCGCCGCCGGCTACAGAAAAAATCATACATGCCTCGTACTTGTTAGTCATTTCGTTGCACCTCCTTATGGACTAAAATGGCCTCATAATTTTATGAAGCAAGGAGCTAATGAGTCTATTTTACATTAGCCCAAGTATTATAGCAAAAAACCCCCTTCTTGTCAAGGGAAATTATTTATAAAAAAACAGATGGGCGAAACCCATCTGTTTTTTGTTTATTTATAGGTTAAAACGGTTTTTGCTTTAATGCCTTGTCCGCAGATAAGACCGGGGGTGCAAGAAGCAACTTCTAAAGTGTTTTCGCCTGTTCTTGTAAAGGTTGCTGTACCTTCTTCGGTAACCATAGTAACGGTATTTCCGCTTTCGGTTATGTTAGTAATAATTACTTCTGCGCCGCCAAAGCCGCCTACCCACCATTCTCCGTCAAAGAAGAAGGCCTCGCCATTATCAATACTTTCTTGATAAAATTCTTCGCCCATAATGTCGCGGGCTGTTCCGCCGCCGCCATAAAGTATAACTTTATTAGCGAAGTTAACAGTAAGTTCGTAATAGGTTTTCATTCCGTCGCTTTCAACCCAGAACATGCCTTTCCAGTTGCCGCTTTTTTTAGAAAGAGCAGTTTTTGCATTCGGGTCTTTTGCGCCGCAACGAGAACAGATTCCGTCTATATAATTATGTCCTAAAGCAGAACCTTCTTTTGCGCCGCAAGCACAAATTTTAGCAGAAGTGCAGGTGGCAGCAGCAAAAGAGTGTTTGTGAGTATTAGCGGTATAGTTCGGGTCTTTTGCGTTGCAACGGGAACAGGTTCCGTCTTTATAATTATGTCCTAAAGCAGAGCCTTCTTTTGCGCCGCAAGCACAAGTTTTAGCAGAGGTGCAGGTGGCAGCGGCAAAAGAGTGTTCGTGTGTTTCTTCAGATGAAGATTCATCGGACGAAGTGGTTTGGTCTTTTTCGGTATCGGTAAGAACCACTTCGACAGTTACTTCAAGATTTTTAAAACTTTCATTTGTAGCGGTTTCTACTTTTTGTAAAACGGTAGTGGTATTAACGGTTTCATCTGCAACTTCAACAACCGAAAGGTTTACGGTTACATCTTCAGACTTAACGAAACCGCCGTTGTTTGTTGCGGTAACAATGTTGTCAACAACCTGTTCAATAGAGCCGGTTTGTACGCTTATGCTTTTTGCAATGCTTTTAGCGTCGTCGTTTACAGGTTCAACGGCTAAAACTTCACCTTCGGCACTAAGGTACAGACGAAATTGGGGGTTGATGGTAAGCAAGATTACCGAAGCATAGGTTTCTGGTTTTTGAAATTCTTCTCCGGTTTGGGTTGGATTGTTTTCGCCGCAGGCGGCAAAACTAAAAACAAGAGCAAGAGTTAAAAGAATTGCTAATAATTTTTTCATTTTAAACATCTCCTTTTAAAAAATAAACTTAATAAATCTTGCCAAATTTATTATAACACTTATATTTTAGGATTTCAAGTTTGTAATAAAATCTTTACTAGTTGGGGAAAATCGGTTATAATTAAAAAGTAATTATGCCTTGAGGTGATTTTATGTTACTTGCAATTGATATTGGAAACACTAATATTTCGCTTGGCCTTTTTGAGCAAGAGGTTTTGGCGGTAACCGCAAGGCTTGAAACCTGTAAGAGCAAAACGGCCGACGAATATGCCGTTCAAATTAAAGAAGTTTTGGCCCTTTACGGCCACGATGTTAAACAGGTTGAAGATTGTGTTATTTCTTCGGTTGTTCCCTCTGTTGGCGCGGCGGTTTCGGCTGCGGTTGCCCTTCTTTGCGATACCGTTCCCCTTATGGTAGGACCGGGGGTTAAAACCGGCCTTAACATTAAAATTGACAACCCGGCCCAACTTGGAGCCGACCTTGTAACAGGGGCGGTTGGAGCAATAAGCGAATACACAATGCCCTGTATTATAATTGATATGGGAACGGCTACAACCATTTCGGTTTTAGACCAAAACGGCGCGTTTTTAGGCGGAACTATTGGCGCAGGGGTTAGAATGACCCTAAACGCCCTTGCCGAAGGAACTGCGGCGCTTCCCGCTATTGGAATTAGCGCTCCTAAAACGGTTATTGGTAAAAATACGGTAGATTGTATGGGGGCGGGTATTGTTTTAGGCTCGGCGGCTATGCTCGACGGCCTTATCGACCGAATTAAAGAAGAACTATGTTCTAATGCTACCGTTGTTGCAACAGGAGGCCTTTCGAGAGAGATTATTACCTATTGTAAAAACGATATAATCTATAACGAAAACCTACTTCTTGACGGACTTCGTATAATTTACGAGAAAAACAACTAGGAAATATAAGAAGATTTCTTCTTGTATATATGAACTGCACCCTTTGTGGGCAGTATCGGAGGTATTTTTATGAAAAAAACAAACACTAAAAAAGTTGCAATTTTAGGGCTTTTTTCGGCCCTTATCCTTGTAATATCCTTTTTGCCCATTAGAACTTTAGGGTTAGAAATTACCCTTTCAATGGTTCCTGTTGCGGTTGGCGCTTGTCTTTACGGGCCTTCGGCCGGCGCAATACTCGGGGCTGTTTTCGGGGCGGTTAGTTTTGCCCAATGTTTTGGCTATTCCCCTTTTGGAACAACCCTTTTAGGTATAAATTTATTTTATACCTTTTTGGTATGCGTTCCAACCCGCGCTTTGGCCGGTTTTTTAGCCGGAGTTGTTGCAAAAGCGCTTAAAAAAGTTTCTAAATCAGAACTTTTGGGCTTTACTTTCGGTTCTATATTAGCCCCCGTTTTTAATACCCTGTTTTTTATGACAACCCTTTGCCTATTTTTCTACCAAACCGATTATATTCAAGGGTTTGCAAGCGTTTTAGGCAGCACAAACGTTGTACAGTTTATACTTTTATTTGTTGGAATAAACGGTTTAGTAGAAATAATTTGCGGTTTTGTTTTAGCGTTACCTATTTCTAAGGCGGTAAGGGTTGCTATTAGAAAACTCGACTAAGGAGAATTATGAAATATCAGGCAATACTTTTCGATATGGACGGAACACTCCTTCCAATGAATAACGACGAGTTTACAAAGGGCTATTTTGGTTTTTTAATAAAGGCTACGGCTCATTTTGGATACACAAAAGACAACCTTGTTCCCGCTATGTGGAAAGGGGTTGCGGCTATGGTAAAAAATGACGGTACAAAACCTAATGCCGACCGTTTTTGGGCCGTTTTTGCCGACTTTTTCGGCCAAGAGGTTTATAGCCAAATTCCTACCTTTGACGCCTTTTATAAGGCCGACTTTAATAAGGCGATAATGTTTACAAAGCCTACAAAACTTGCAAGGCGCGCGGTAGATGCGGCAAAGGCTGCGGCCGAAAAGGTTGTTGTTGCAACCAACCCGTTTTTCCCCGCTGTTGCGGTAGATGCGCGACTTTCTTGGGCGGGCCTTAATACGGAAGAATTTAACCTTGTAACCGACTACGAAAATTCCCGCTATTGTAAGCCAAACCCAAAATATTATGCGGAAATTTGCGAAAAGTTAGGGCTTGACCCTACAAAATGCCTTATGGTTGGAAACAACACAAAGGAAGATATTTGGGCGGCGCAGCAAATAGGTATGGATACATATCTTGTAACCGACTGTATTATAGAAGAGGGCGAAACTCCCGAAACGAAAAAGGGAACCCTCGCCGAACTTTGCAAGTATTTAGAGAAATAAAAAAGAGCCTTTCGGCTCTTTTTTATTTCTAGAATTGCGCCCTACAAGTTCTATTTTTATTTCTTTATTGCTTTCGGGTAGGGTTGTTTTTGGTCGGTTCTTCCTGCTAAATAGTCCATACTGGTATCTAGCGCATCGGCAACCTTGATACATTGTTCAAAACTTAAATATCTTTTTCCGTTTTCGATTTTAGAATAATCGCTTTGGTCAATGCCTGTAAGCATTTGCATTTTAATTTGAGTATATCCACGTTCTAATCTTAAATCTTTTAATCTACTCATAATATCACCCACTAATATTATGGCCGTTTGACCTATTGACATTAGGGTGAAATTGACCTATAATTTACAAGGGGTGAAATTTATGGCAGATTATAAACAAATGTATTTAACATTACTTGATGCAACCGAAAAAGCAATAAATGAACTTATTTCTGCACAGCGGGCCTCAGAAGAACTTTATATTCTTTCTTCTGAAGAGGAAGAAAGAGAACAAAAGGCAGAAATTATTAAAATTAAAGAAGATTAAAAAAGAGCCGAAAGGCTCTTTTTTTCTAGAATTGCGCAGTTGGCGCGAGCGGTTCGGCTAGAGCCGAACGAGTAAAAGAAAAAGCAAACAACAGGTGTAGGGCGCGACGTCTCGACGCGCCGTTACAATATTAAAGTTACATATAGAATAAACGACTACGCAGGGTTTGTCTAATAGCCGTTTTGTTTTTTGTTGTTTTAAAGTTCGCTCGGCGCGTCGGGACGTCGCGCCCTACTTTTTCAGTTTTGCCCTAATTTCTGCGGCCTTGCCGCCTCTTTTCCTAAAAAGAAAAACCGCGAAGAAAACTTCGCGGTTTTGTTTTAATTAGCGTTTATTTCTAAAACCTTGGCGGGGTTTTCTGGGGCGGTCTTCCTGACCGTCGTCTTCAACTACTGCGCCTTCGATTTCAACTAAGGCATCTCTTCTTGAAAGGTTAAGTCTACCCTGGTCGTCGATTTCGGTTACCTTAACGATGATTTCATCGCCAACAGCAACAACGTCTTCAACCTTTTCGGTACGCTTAACGTCGAGTTTAGAGATATGAACGAGGCCTTCTTTACCGGGAGCGATTTCTACGAAAGCGCCAAAGGTCATAAGTCTGGTAACCTTACCGCGGTAGATAGAGCCGATTTCAGGGTCGTTAGCGATGGTTTCAACAATCATAAGAGCGCGTTTAGCGTTTTCGCCGTTGATTGCGGTAATAAATACCTTTCCGTCATCATCGATATCGATTTTACATTCGCAGTCGGCCTGAATCTTTTGAATTACCTTTCCGCCCGAACCGATAACTTCGCGAATCTTATCGGGGTGGATGGTAGTAGAAAGCATTTTTGGAGCATACTCGGAAACTTCTGCTCTGGGTTCTGCGATAGCCTTTAACATAACTTCGTCGAGAATATAGTTTCTAGCCTTATGAGTTTTAGCGAGGGCTTCTTTAATGATTTCGGGGGTAAGACCGTGAACCTTTAAGTCCATTTGAATAGCGGTAATACCTTCCTTAGTACCTGCAACCTTAAAGTCCATATCGCCGTGGAAGTCTTCAAGGCCTTGGATGTCTACCATAGTCATCCAACGGTCGCCTTCGGTAATAAGACCGCAAGAAATACCGGCAACGGGAGCCTTAATGGGAACGCCTGCATCCATAAGAGCAAGGGTAGAACCACAAATAGAGCCTTGAGAGGTAGAACCGTTAGAAGATAATACTTCGGAAACAAGGCGGATGGTATAGGGGAACTCTTCGGCAGAGGGGATTACGGGAACGAGCGCGCGTTCTGCAAGAGCGCCGTGACCAACTTCGCGACGGCCGGGGCCGCGGCTGGGTTTGGTTTCGCCTACCGAATAGGAAGGCATATTGTAGTGGTGAATATATCTTTTTTCGGTTTCGTTGTCGATACCGTCTAAAAGTTGGCTATCGCGCATAGAACCGAGGGTTGCGATGGTTAGAACTTGGGTTTGACCGCGTGCGAAAAGGCCCGAACCGTGAACACGGGGGAGAAGGCCAACTTCACTGTGAAGGGGGCGGATATCGTCGATGCCACGGCCGTCAACACGCTTACCTTCATCTAAGAGCCAACGGCGTACAACAAACTTTTGAAGTTTGTACATACAGTCGTCAATCTTCATTTCTTGTTCGGGGTAGATTTCGTCGAACTTTTCGTGAACCTTATCGTAAATGGGAAGCATTCTTTCATCGCGAACGGTTTTATCGTCGGTATCGAGGGCGAATTTAACGTCGTCGATAGCGAATTCTTTAATTGCTTCGAACATTTCGGTGTTGGGGTTAGAAGATTCAAAAGTGAACTTTTCTTTACCGATTTCGGCTACGATAGAGTTAATAAATTCAACGATTTTTTGGTTTTCTCTGTGTCCGGTCATAATAGCGTCGAACATAACGTCGTCGGGAACTTGGTTAGCGCCGGCTTCAATCATAGCAACGAGGTCGGAAGTAGAGGAAACGGTAAGTTGAAGGTCGTTTTTAGCCTGCTCTTCTGCGGTGGGGTTTAAAACGATTTTACCTTCTACAAGGCCTACCGAAATGCCCGAAATGGGGCCTTCCCAAGGAATATCGGAAATAGAAAGGGCGATTGACGCGCCAATCATAGCGGTAATTTCGGGAGAACAGTCGGGGTCTACCGACATAACGGTACAAACGAGCGACACGTCGTTTCTCATATCTTTGGGGAATAAGGGACGAACGGGGCGGTCGATTACGCGAGAAGCAAGAATTGCTTTATCGGTAGGTTTGCCTTCGCGGCGGGTAAAGGAACCGGGAATACGGCCAACAGAGTAGAGTTTTTCTTCGAAATCTACGGAAAGGGGAAGAAAATCAATACCGTCGCGGGGCTTTGCCGAAGCGGTAGCAGCGCAGAATACGCTGGTTTCGCCGTAGCGAACAAGACAAGAGCCATTAGCAAGTTGACCCATTTTACCGGTTTCAACCTTTAAAGGACGGCCGGCAAATTCGGTTTCAAAAACTCTAAAATTTTCGTACATAATTTTTACCTCCAAATTAAGTTTTCGGGGCGTTACGGTTAAGCAATAAAGCCAATGCCAAGAAGAAATTCGCTAAGTCTTGACACTCGATTTACCGCTTTACGCGTAACCGCCCAATTGGTTTAAAAAATAATCAAGCAGACCGCGAGTTTCCTCGCGACCTGCTGTTTTCCATAAATTATTTACGGATTCCGAGACGTTTAATGATTGCACGGTAACGTTCGATGTCTACCTTGGTAAGGTAAGCGAGAAGGTTACGTCTGTGACCAACCATTTTAAGAAGGCCGCGGCGAGAGTGATGGTCCTTCTTGTGTACCTTAAGATGCTCGGTGAGCTCGTTGATACGGGTAGTAAGAAGGGCAATTTGTACTTCGGGGGAACCGGTGTCGCCCTCGTGAGCAGCGTACTCTGCGATAATAGCCTGCTTTTGTTCTGCTGTCATTATTTTCACCTCATTTAATATTTGTCCGCCACAATCCAAGCGATAGGCCAGGTGATTCCTTAAAAAGGCAGACGCCCAAAGCATAGAAAGCGGTAGCCATAGTAGTATAGCACAAGAGAATTAAAAAGTAAAGTATTTTTTTAGAAAAATTTAGGGGCGCGTCGAGACGAGCGCGCCCTACGGCTTTTAAAACAAAGTTATACCTGCTCTACGAGCCGTTAGTTGCTGTTTTGTTCTTTTTTATTAGCCTTTTCGGTTTGTTCTTTTATAGCGGCGGCTTCTTCGGGGGAAATATAGTAGGGGTTACGAAGAGGGCTTATTTGGTCGGGCGTTTTAGGGGTTTTAGAACGGTTTTTGCCAATAAAATCGGCAATTCTTTTGGTAAGTAAAAGCGCTATGCCGATAAGGGCCATTATTCCTACCCAAATTCCCAGAGCAGAGAGTATTTCTATCATTTTTGTTCCTCGTTCTCTGCCAAACGCATTTTTACGTAGTTTACAATAATATCTACGCAGTTTTCTTTACCAACCCTTTCGCTGTTAAGGGTTAGGTCGTAGTTTACGGGGTTGGTCCAATAGTTGCCGCCCGTAACGTGTTTATAAAAGTCGGCGCGGTATTTGTCGGTTTTTGTAATAAGTTCGTTGGCTTCTTGCTCGGTAACCTCCATTTTTCGCATAACGTTTTTAAGGCAATATGCGCGAGGAGCTTCTATATAGAAGCTAAAAACATTATCAAAATCCTTTAAAACGTAGTCGGCCGCTTTACCAACAATTACGCAACATTCCGAAGCGGCAAGTCCGCGCATAATTTGGGCTTCGAAACCAAACAGGTCGTCGTTAGAAATAAAACGACCTTCGCTATCGGTAGAAAAGGTTTCTTTTATGGAGTTTAAAAGGTTAGGCTTTATAAGTTTTTCGTCGGCGTTTGCGAAATGAGAACGGTCGAGCCCGCTAAGCCCGGAAGCAAGGGTTAAAATGCTGTGTTCGTGGCAATTTATGCCAAGTTTGTTGGCAACAAGGCCGGCAATTTCTTTACCGCCGCTACCAAAACCGCGCGCAATAGTAATTACAAACTTTTTTCCCATAATAAAACCTCTAACATAATAGATTATACCCTAATTTTACGCTACTTTTTCTTAAATTTCAAGGCTTAGTTTAAAACTTTTACGAAAATAAAACCGCCGTTACGGATTTAGCGTAACAGCGGAATGTTTTATGCAAATTTTTTCCAAGTAGAGGGGGAAAAGAGCATCAAAATCGGGAAAAGTTCGAGTCGGCCGGCCAACATATCGAAACAAAGAATTAACTTTGTAACGGCGCTAAGGTTTGCGAAGTTGTCGGTAGGACCGAGTTCGCCAAGTGCGGGGCCAACGTTGTTAATACAGGTTGCAACCGAGGAAAGCCCGGTAACAATATCGCAACCTTCGGCCGCTATAACGCAGATAGCCGAAACAACAAAAATAGCAATAAGCATTATTATATAGGAGGTTGTTCCGCGAATTGTATCGTGGTCTACCGTTTTGCCGTCGATTTTAACCGAAATTACCGAACGGGGATGTTGAATGTACCTAATTTGGCGGTTTCCGTTTTTAAAGAGCAAAAGAAGCCTTGAAACCTTCATACCGCCGGCGGTAGAGCCGGCGCAACCGCCACAGAACATTAAAAGAAGAATAACCAGTTGCGACAGGCTTGACCATTGTTCGTAGTCGGCCGAAACAAAGCCGGTAGTTGTAATGATAGAGGCGGTTTGGAAAAGGGCGGCTCTAAACGAACCTTCAACGCTACCTACCAAAGCGAAAACGTTAATTGAAATAACTACGGTAGCAAGGGCTACAACAAGTAAATATAGGCGAAGTTCTTCGTTTTTAAAGATACGAAGAATATGGCCGGTAATAAGTAGGAAGAACATATTTAGATTTATGCCGAAAAGAAGCATAAATACGGCTATTACGTATTGGCTGTACGCGCTATACGAAGCAATAGAATCGTTTTTAACGCCAAAACCGCCCGTGCTTGCGGTAGTAAGGGAGTGGTTAAGCGACTCAAAAACGGTCATCTCGCCGAAGCAAAGAAGTATAAATTCAACAAGAGTAAGGGCAATATAAATTCCGTAAAGAACGCGCGCTGTATCGGCAATACGGGCAACGAGTTTGTCTACCGTAGGGCCTGTAACTTCGGCCTTCATAAGGTGCATATAGCGGGAAGAGTTGTTGTCTGAACGCGGAAGAATTGCGAGCAAGAATACTAAAACGCCCATTCCGCCAAGCCATTGGGTAAAGGAACGCCAAAGAAGAATACTTTTAGCTTGGGCTTCAATATCGGTAATCACCGTAGCGCCGGTTGTACTAAAACCCGAAACGGTTTCGAAAAAGGCGTCTATAAAGTTAGGAATGGCGCCGCTGATAATATAGGGCAAACAACCAAACAAAGAAACAACTATCCAAGAAAGCCCAACGCTAACGAACCCGTCGCGCGGGGAAAGTTGGCGATTTTTAGGCGCTTTAAAGGAAAGCAAGAACCCCGAAAGCAAACAAAGGGCTAAGGGAACTAAAAAAGGCAGTATGCTTTCCTTAAAAATAATGGCGGCGGCAAGCGGCAAAAGCATTACCACACCAATAGAAAAGACAAGTTTGCCTAAAATGTAGAAAACCATTTTATTATTCATAAGGTTTACTCCAATATATCGGCAAGAGAAGTAAGTTTAGGTTCTGCCGTAATAACTATTACGCTGTCGCCGGGTTTGATTTCGGTATCGCCGTTAGGGGTAATAACCGTTCTGCCTCGGCTAACACAAGCAATAATAAGGTTTTTCTTTAAGCGAAGTTCTTTAAGCGGTTTGCCAATAGTGGGGCAACCCTCGGTTGCGCGGAATTCAATGGCTTCGGCGCGGTTAGAAAGAATTTTATAAAGGGTTAGAACATGTCCGTCGGCGTTAGAAACAGCGCGAATATAGCGTAAAATAAGGTCGGCCACGCCCTGTTTGGGGCAAACGACGCCGCAATCGGGCAAAATTCCGCCAACCATTTTAGCAAGAGGGTCGCGATTTATTTTACAAGCGGTTTTTAGGGCGCCAAGTTTTTCGGCGTGCATACAAAGGATAATATTTTCTTCGTCGATTTGGGTAAGGCCAACGACAGCATCGAAATTAGAAATACCTTCTTCTGCTAAAAGGTCGGGGTCGGTTCCGTCGCCGCAAATAACCGAACAATCGGAAAGGAGAGATTCAATGTTCGCGGCTTTATTCGGGTCTAGTTCTATAATTTTAACCTTAATTCCGGCTTTTTCCAGGTGTTGCGCGAGGTAAAAGGCGGTTCGGCTTCCGCCGATTATCATAACCGAGCGGATTTTCTTTTTAACCAAACCAACGGCCTTGAAAATTCGGGGCAAAGCGCGGCGCGAAGCGGTAAAATAGAGTTTATCGCCTTCGTTTATAACGAAACTACCCGAAGGTACAAAGACTTGGTCGTCGCGACAAGCGGCACAAACGAGAAGAGATTCGTCGATAGTTTTTCTAAGGTCGGAAAGTTTTACTCCGCTAAGCGGGCTATCTTTTGGAACGGTAAATTCCGCAAGGTCGATACGGCCGCGCGCGAAGGTTTCTATTTTGGTTGCGGCGGGGAATTCTAAAATTCGGGCAATATCGGCCGCGGTTTCGTATTCGGGGTTAATAATAAGGTCTATGCCAAGTTTGTTTTGCATAAACAAAAGGTGGTTAGAGTAGTCGGTGTTACGAACGCGGGCAACCGTTTTAGCGCGGCTTATTTTGTTTGCAACGAGGCAACTCATAATATTAAGCTCGTCGCTGCCCGTAACGGCAATAAAAATATCGCAAGAGGAAACGCCCGCTTCTTCTTGAACAGAAAAAGAGGCTCCGTTTCCGCAAAAACCTATAACGTCGAAGTCGTTAACGGCCGATTCAACCGACTTTCGGTCGGTATCGATAACCGTAACGCTATGGTTTTCGCTACTAAGGAGTTTTATAAGATTTGTGCCAACCTTTCCGGCACCGCAAATGATAATTTTCATTAACTCACCTCAAAAATGTGTGAAAAATTCATTTTCA